>NZ_JBHWVJ010000088.1:27210-30165 GCF_042736725.1 Streptomyces sp. NPDC060028
GCCCCCTCGCCCTTCCACCCCCCCGGGCCGGCGCCCGCGGGCGGGGGGGGCGGCCCCCGGCCCCCCGCCCGCGCCCCCCCCCCCCCCCCCCCGCGGCCGCCTCGCTCTCGTACACCTCGCACATGTGCCGCCCGTCCGGCGTCGCCGTGTGTTCGACCTCCCACAGGCTGAGCTCGCTCCCGTCCAGCAGGACGAAGGCGTGCTCGTACAGGCTGAAGCCCGCCTCCCGCCGGCCGTTCGACACGCATCGCCGGCCGCCGAAGGCCTGCGTGATCTGGTGCGCGTACGCCGACCGCAGCTGCTCCGCCACCCCCTCGCCGGGGCGGTCCGGGTTCTCCGCGCGGCGCAGCACCCGCCGGGCGTGGTCGGCGGACTCCTCCACGGCGTACTCCCGGTGGCGCCGCGCCGGCGCGGCCGCGGCGGCCGCGAACAGCGCGCCCAGTGCGGCCACACCGCTCGCGTCGTCCTCATCGGATCCGGTCACCGTCGGGTCCAGCAGCGCCTCGGCGGGAGCCTCGCCGAACAATCGGGTCACGGCCAGGCAGGTCTCGGCCTTGCTCGCGAAGATCTCGTGCCGCACCGCCCGGTCACCCCGCAGCCGGTACGCCAGCTCCCACAGCGACACCGCCCCGCCGTCGGCCAGCAGATACGCATGCCGGTGGGTCTCCCGCCACACGCCCTCCGCCTGGCTGCGGTGGGCGGTGTACAGCGAGGAGCTGTGGGCGAGCGCCGTGCCGAGGCGCTCGACCAACCGGTCAGGCAGGTCGAAGGAGTTGAGGGCGCGGCCCAGGAGTCGCTCGAGGTGCGCCTCGGTTGTCTCGTACGGATCGCTCAAGGTGGGTCTCCAGGCCGTCGCAGCTTGTGACTTCGCGGAAGCTCACCGTAGCCCCTGGCTCTGACAGCACGTCCGGGGTTCGGTAAAACGTCCGGGAAGCATCCGGGGTTCGCGCCACCCCTTCAGGTCAACTTCCTTATGTATGAGCATGATTCGGCCCGGTATGCAAGGGAAGACGGGACTATGGGCCGCATGGCAACGAATACCGTGGGCGTCCCCCGCCAACAGGGACGGCCCCGCAACCCCACCGAAGGCGAACCGCCCGCCACCCCCCGGGGGCTGGCCTGGCTGCTGATCCTGACCGGCGCCGCCGGACTGCTGGCCTCCTGGGTGATCACCCTCGACAAGTTCCTGCTGCTGGAGGACCCGGACTTCAAGCCCGCCTGCAGTCTGAACCCCGTCGTCTCCTGCGGCAGCGTCATGCAGAGCGACCAGGCCGCGGTCTTCGGCTTCCCCAACCCCATGCTGGGGCTGGCCACGTACGGGGTCGTCGTGTGCGTCGGCGCGGGCCTGCTGGCCGGCGCCCGCCATCGTGGCTGGTTCTGGCTCGGTCTGAACGCCGGCACCGCCTTCGGCGTCGGCTTCTGCTCCTGGCTGATGGTCCAGTCGCTCTACGAGATCAACGCGCTCTGCCTGTGGTGCTGCCTGGCCTGGGTGGCGACCCTGCTGATGTTCTGGGCGGTCACCGCGCACAACGTCCGCACGGGCACGCTCCCGGCGCCCGCCCCGGTGCGGGGCTTCCTCGCCGAGTTCGGCTGGGTCCCGCCCGCCGTGCACGTCGGCGTCATCGGGATGCTGATCCTGACCCGGTGGTGGGAGTTCTGGACGAGTTGACGGCGGCGGCATACCCGCGGCGCACAGGCGAGGGCCCCGGCAGCTGGAGGCTGCCGGGGCCCTCGACCGGAAAAGGGGGTGGAGATCAGCTGCCGACCGAGCCGTTGCCCGACAGGACCGGGATGTTGTCCAGGATGTGCGAGAGCGGCTCGTCGCCCTTGGCCTGGGTGGAGTTCTCGGTGCACTGCTGGTTCTGCGGGTTCGACAGGACGTTGATGTCCTGGACGCCGACGTTGAGCAGGGCAACGAGAGACTGGGCGTTGACCTTCACCGGCAGGGCGACGCAGGGCTTGTTCAGCGTGCCCTGGACCAGGCCGAGCTGCGGGCTCAAGTCGCCGTGGGTCTTCTGGTTGCCGTAGATCTGCTGCGAAGCGTTTCCGTTGACGGTGGTGATCCCGTTGTCGTTGCCGATCGCCATGGCCGGGGCCGCGACAGCAGCGCCCGCGCCGACGGCGGCGGCGGTGACCGCGGCAGCAGTCATGATCTTCTTGAGCATCTTGATCCTTTTGTCGCACGAGTGCCCGCTAGTGGAGCGCCCTGATCAACTGCCCGCGTGGAGGGTTGGTTCTGCTGCTTCACTCAAACGGCCTGCGGGGGGTGAGGTTTTCCCCGGCCGGGTGATCCGGCTCCGGACACGTGCGCGAAGCCCGTACGCGGCTCGTGGGGGCGCCCGTGGCTTCAAGTTCCTGTTGCGCTCCGTAAGAGCTGTTCGCACGGTGGGTAAGGAGGCGGATCGATCGGGTCCGTTTCTGCGACCACCAGAACGGATCATCCATGCACCGCACGAAGCGCTCCCGCATCCGCACCCTCGTCCCGTCGGCCCTCGCGGTCGTCATACTCTCCGGCGCGGCTGCCCCCGCGGGCGCCGCGGACGGTGCCGGGGCCGCCGCCCTCAGGGAACGAGTGGCGGCAGCCCAGGAGGAGATCAACGAGCGTGCGGCGGCGGCCGGCCCGCTGGACGACATCCTCGCGAGCGTCTCCAAGATGCTGGCGGACCTCACCACCTCCCTGGGGACCCTGCTGCCGGGGGTGAAGCTGCCGCCGATCCAGCTGCCCAACCTGCCGAACCTGCCGGCGATCCCGGACATCCCCGCGATCCCGATCCCCGAGATCCCGGCGATCCCCGAGATCCCGGCGATCCCCGAGATCCCCGAGATCCCCGACATCCCTGATATCCCCGACATCCCGCAGCTCCCCGTATCCAACCCGGTGTTGCCGGCGGTTCCCGCGGTGCCGGCGGTTCCCGCGGTGCCGGCGGTTCCCGCGGTGCCGGCGGTTCCCGCGGT
>NZ_JBHWVJ010000088.1:30264-30804 GCF_042736725.1 Streptomyces sp. NPDC060028
TGCCGGCGGTCCCTGCGGTGCCGGCAGTCCCCGCGGTGCCGGTTGCGCCGTTGGCACCCGTGGAACTGGTCCCCGAGATCCCCGACATCCCGATCCTCGGCTCGCGGTAACGCAACCGTGCGCGATTACGACTATTACGCTGAACAGGTGTGATCGCGCACGGACCCGTGTCGTCTGGGATGCTGGACCGTTTCGCTCGTTGTGAGCCCCGGGATCGGGGCAGAACATCGAACAGAAGGTGCACTTCCCATGAACTCTGCCAAGAAGGCCGCCCTGGTTCTGGCCTCCGCCGGTCTCGCTGCGGCCGGTGCCGCCGGTTCCGCCGTTGCCGACTCGCAGGCCGAGGGTGCGGCCGTGGGCTCCCCGGGTGTGCTCTCGGGCAACCTGGCTCAGGTCCCGGTCCACATCCCGATCAACATCTGCGGCAACTCCGTGAACATCATCGGAGCGCTGAACCCCGCGTTCGGCAACGTCTGCATCAACGACTGACGAAGCGCCTGCGCCCGTAAGGGCAGACCTCCTCGGGGTGGCCTCGGAGTG
>NZ_JBHWVJ010000089.1:0-29925 GCF_042736725.1 Streptomyces sp. NPDC060028
GGCGCAAACAGCGCCCTCGCGCGGAGTCTTATCCGACACGCTCATCGGAGGCCCTGCGGTGCACGAACTGCCGCAACAGCTGGCCAACGGCCTGGCCCTCGGTGCCCTGTATGGCCTCATCGCCATCGGGTACACCATGGTCTACGGCATCGTCCAGCTCATCAACTTCGCCCACGGCGAGATATTCATGATCGGCGGGTTCGGCGCACTCACCGCCTACACCGCCCTCCCGACCGGCACCTCCCTGCTGATCGCGATACCCGTCATGATCGTCGGAGGCGCACTCGCCTCCGTCGCCGTAGCCACCGCAGCCGAACGCTTCGCGTACCGACCCCTGCGCAGCGCACCCCGGCTCGCCCCGCTCATCACCGCAATCGGCCTCTCGATCGCGCTCCAGCAACTCGTCTGGCAGTTCTACCCGGACGCCAAGAAGGCAGTCAGCTTCCCCGAATTCAAGGGTGAAGCCTTCAAGATCACCGACAGCCTCGCCATCCAGCGCGCCGACGCCTTCGTCCTCGTCCTCGCCCCGCTCTGCATGCTCGCCCTCGGCATCTTCGTCTCCAAGAGCCGCAGCGGCCGCGCCATGCAGGCCACCGCACAGGACCCCGACACCGCGAAGCTGATGGGCATCAACACCGACCGCATCATCGTCATGGCCTTCGCCATCGGTGCCGCGTTCGCCGCCGTCGCCGCCGTCGCCTACGGCCTCGACAAGGGCCAGATCAACTTCGAGATGGGCTTCATCCTCGGCCTCAAGGCCTTCACCGCAGCCGTCCTCGGCGGCATCGGCAACATCTACGGCGCCATGGTCGGCGGCATCGTCCTCGGCCTCGCCGAAGCCCTCTCGATCGCCTACATCGAAGACATCCCCGGCATGCAGCAGCTCGGCGGTGGAGCCTGGTCCAACGTCTGGGCGTTCGTACTCCTCATCGTCGTCCTCCTCGTGCGGCCACAAGGCCTGCTCGGTGAGCGCGTCGCGGATCGGGCGTGAGAACCATGACCACCAACACCACCCCGCAGACCGCCCCGGCCAAGCAGGGCACCGCCCCCGCCGCCCTGCTCTACACCGTCATCGGCGGCAGCCTGCTCACCGTCGTCAGCGCCTTCCTCGCATGGACGTGGACCGCCGAATTCCCCGGCGACCTGACGTACTACGGCAGCCCGGCCCCCATCCAGGCCCTCAGCCTGATCGGCGCCCTCCTCACCGCCGCCTACGCGCTCTCCGCGCTCGGCGTCAAGGGCCTGCGCTGGCTCGCCCCCACCGGCGCCCGCAAGCCCGTGTGGATCCTCGCGCTGGGAACCCTCGTCGGCACCTGGTTCACCGTCATCTCCATCGCCACGGTGCTCGGCGGCGTCGTCAACCTGGAGCCCGGCGCCTACGTCGCCCTGGCCGGCTCGCTCATCCCGGCCCTGGCCGCGTACAAGCTCCCCGACGACAGCCACAAGGCGGCCCCCGCCAAGAAGCTGCCCTCCTGGGCCGAGATCCTCATCATCACCGGCGTCTTCGCCCTCGGTCTCTACGTCATCACCTTCGGCATCGACACCGATGACAAGGAACCGCAGCTCTTCGTCACCTACCTGATCATCATCGGCTTCGCGGCCTTCGCCCTGCTCAAGTCCGGCCTCCTGGACCGCTTCAGCGCCATCACCGCGAACAACCGCCAGGTCACCCTCATGGGGACCGCGGCCGCCGCGGTCGCCTTCCCCTTCATCCAGCAGAGCGGCGACACCTACACGCTCATCGCGGTCAACATCCTGATCTTCGCGACCGTCGCCCTCGGCCTCAACGTCGTCGTCGGCCTCGCCGGCCTCCTCGACCTCGGTTACGTCGCCTTCCTCGGCGTCGGCGCCTACACGGCCGCGCTGGTCTCCGGAAGCACCGCCTCCGCCTTCGACATCCGCCTCCCCTTCTGGGCGGCCATGATCGTCGGCGCCCTCGCCTCGCTCGTCTTCGGCGTGGTCATCGGCGCACCGACCCTCCGCCTGCGCGGCGACTACCTCGCCATCGTCACCCTCGGCTTCGGAGAAATCTTCCGCATCGCCATGGGCAACCTCGACGGCGACTCCGGCCCGGACATCACCAACGGCCCCAACGGCATCCCCAACATCCCCCACCTCGAAATCCTCGGGTGGAACTTCGGGGAATCCCACGACGTCCTCGGCGTCACCCTCGGCGCCTACGCCAACTACTACTTCCTGATGCTGCTCGTCATGGCCCTGGTCATCCTGATCTTCGCCCGAGCCGGCAACAGCCGCATCGGCCGCGCCTGGGTCGCCATCCGCGAGGACGAGACCGCCGCCGAAGCCATGGGCATCAACGGCTTCAAGGTCAAGCTCATCGCCTTCGCCCTCGGCGCCACCCTCGCCGGCCTCGCCGGCACCGTCCAGGCACACGTCAACAGCACGGTCGTCCCCGAGAACTACGTCTTCGCCGGGCCCGTCCCGCCGAACTCCGCGTTCCTGCTCGCCGCCGTCATCCTCGGCGGCATGGGCACCATCCGCGGCCCCATCCTCGGCGCCGCACTGCTCTTCCTGATCCCGGCGAAGCTGGCCTTCCTCCAGGACTACCAGCTCCTCGCCTTCGGCATCGCCCTCATCCTGCTCATGCGCTTCCGCCCCGAAGGCCTCATCGCCAACAAGCGGGCGCAGCTCGAGTACCACGACGACACCGCTGACCAGGCCCCCACGGACCTGGCCACCGCCAAGGCGGGGGCGTGAACACCATGACGACCACAGACACCACCACCACGACCACCGTCCTCGAAGCCAGCGGCGTCACCATGCGCTTCGGCGGCCTCACCGCCGTCAAGGGCGTCGACCTCAAGGTCAACGCGGGCGAGATCGTCGGCCTCATCGGCCCCAACGGCGCCGGCAAGACCACCTTCTTCAACTGCCTCACCGGGCTGTACGTCCCCACCGAGGGAACCGTCAGCTACAAGGGCACCGTCCTGCCGCCCACGCCCCACAAGGTCACCGCAGCAGGCGTCGCCCGCACCTTCCAGAACATCCGGCTCTTCCACAACATGACCGTGCTGGAGAACGTCCTCGTCGGACGCCACACCCGCACCAAGGAAGGCCTCTGGTCCGCCATCCTGCGCGGCCCCGGCTTCAAGAAGGCCGAAGCCGCCAGCGAAGCACGGGCCATGGAACTCCTCGAGTTCATCGGGCTCCGGCACAAGGCCGGGCACCTCGCCAAGAACCTCCCCTACGGCGAACAGCGCAAGCTCGAAATCGCCCGCGCCCTCGCCAGCGACCCCGGCCTCATCCTCCTGGACGAGCCCACCGCCGGCATGAACCCGCAGGAAACCCGCACCGCCGAAGAACTCATCTTCGCCATCCGCGACATGGGCATCGCCGTACTCGTCATCGAGCACGACATGCGCTTCATCTTCAACCTCTGCGACCGCGTCGCCTGCCTCGTCCAGGGCGAAAAGCTCATCGAGGGCACCGCCGCCGAAGTCCAGGGCGACGAACGCGTCATCGCCGCCTACCTCGGCACCCCCTTCGAGGGCGCCCCGGGCGAGGAAGAAGTCGCCGAGGTCGAGGCCGCCGAAGCCCACGCGGAAGCAGCCGCGGACGCGGAGGCCGAGGCGGAGGCCGAGGCGGACGCCGACGCGGAGGCCGAGGCGGACGCCGACAGCACCACGGGCACCACCGGCACCACGGGCACGACCAGCACGGAAGGAGAGGCCAAGTGACCGCACTGCTCAAGGTCGAAGACCTCAAAGTCGCCTACGGCAAGATCGAAGCCGTCAAGGGAATCTCCTTCGAAGTCAACGAGGGCGAAATCGTCTGCCTCGTCGGCACCAACGGCGCCGGCAAGACGACCACCCTGCGCACCCTCTCCGGGCTCCTCAAGCCCACCTCCGGCAGCGTCACCTTCGACGGCAAGCCGCTGGCCGGCGTACCCGCCCACAAGATCGTCGCCATGAAGCTGGCCCACTCCCCCGAGGGACGCCACATCTTCCCCCGGCTGACGATCGCCGAGAACCTCCAGCTCGGCGCCTTCCTGCGCAGCGACAAGGAAGGCATCGAGAAGGACATCCAGCGCGCCTACGACCTCTTCCCCATCCTGGGAGAGCGCCGCAAGCAGGCCGCCGGCACCCTCTCGGGCGGCGAGCAGCAGATGCTCGCCATGGGCCGCGCCCTCATGTGCCAGCCCAAGCTGCTCATGCTGGACGAGCCCTCCATGGGCCTCTCCCCGCTCATGATGCAGAAGATCATGGCCACCATCGCCGAACTCAAGGCGACCGGCACCACGATCCTGCTCGTCGAGCAGAACGCCCAGGCCGCCCTCTCACTGGCCGACACGGCCCACGTGATGGAGATCGGCAAGATCGTCCTCTCCGGCACCGGCCAGGAGCTCCTCCACAACGAGGACGTCCGCAAGGCGTACCTCGGCGAGGACTAGGACGCACCAACACGTGAGGCCCGCCTCCCCTCGGGGGGAGGCGGGCCTCACGCATGTCCGCTGCCTACTTGCCGCCGTCCTTCTTCTTCGCCTCGGCGTCCTCGATGACCACCTCGGCGACCTGCTGCATGGACATCCGACGGTCCATGGACGACTTCTGGATCCACCGGAACGCGGCCGGCTCCGACAGCCCGTACTGCGTCTGCAGGATGCTCTTGGCACGGTCGACCAGCTTGCGGGTCTCCAGCCGCAGCGAGAGGTCCGCGACCTCCTTCTCCAGCGCCTTCAGCTCCGCGAAGCGCGAGACGGCCATCTCGATGGCCGGCACGACGTCGCTCTTGCTGAACGGCTTCACGAGGTACGCCATGGCCCCGGCGTCCCGCGCCCGCTCGACCAGGTCGCGCTGCGAGAACGCGGTGAGCATGAGCACGGGGGCGATGGACTCCTCCGCGATCTTCTCGGCGGCGGAGATGCCGTCCAGGACGGGCATCTTCACGTCGAGGATGACCAGGTCGGGCCGGTGCTCACGGGCGAGCTCGACGGCCTTCTGCCCGTCCCCGGCCTCGCCGACGACGGAGTACCCCTCCTCCTCGAGCATCTCCTTGAGGTCGAGACGGATGAGCGCCTCGTCCTCGGCGATGACGACACGCGTCGTCAACGGCGGAACGTGCGACTGGTCGGCGTCGGGCATGGGCGTCGACTCGTGCTCGGCGGTCACGAAGGCTCCTCTTTGCGGGGCATAACAGCTCCCCCGAGCCTACCCAGCTCCTGTAAGGTGGTGTCACGCAGGGTTCCCGCAATCCTTCGTTTCTTAGGCCCCAGTACTCCAACTGGTCAGAGAGGCCGCTCTCAAACAGCGGACAGTGTGGGTTCGAATCCCACCTGGGGCACCTTTCCTCGAATTCCAAGGTCACGCTGCAGCCGCCAGGTATCCCCCTTTCAGGGGAATCCGCTGGAAAGTGCACTCATGGGCGGAAGATTTTTCCCAGTGTCGTCCGTATGTACGATCTGGCAACTCGGCGCTATGCGCTCACCCTGCTCGGCACCGACCGCAGCCTGAACTCGGTCAGTAGGGAAACGGGGATATCCCGCTCCGCTCTGCGCGCCTGGCAACACCGCATCGAGCCTCTCCCCCGACTGAACCAAACCGCCTGCTCGGCTCCGGCGGACTCCGCCGCCTACGCATATCTACTTGGCCTCTATCTCGGTGACGGCTGCATCAGCCCCCACCCGCGCGGCGGGCACTACCTCCGCATCGTGTGTGCGGACGCGTGGCCGGGCCTCATCGAGCAGTGCCGCGCAGCGATCCTGGCGGTCCGGCCGACCGACAAGGCTTCTGTCCTGCAGCGCGAAGGCTGCGTTGCCGTCACCAGCTACGGGCGTCACTGGACGTGCCTGTTCCCGCAGCACGGGCCCGGCAAGAAGCACGAGCGGCGGATCGCCCTCGAAGGGTGGCAGCAAGAGATCGTCGATGCCCATCCCTGGGAGTTCATCCGGGGGCTGATCCACTCCGACGGGTGTCGCATCACCAACTGGACCACCCGCGTGGTCGGCGGCGTGAAGAAGCGCTACGAGTACCCCCGGTACTTCTTCACCAACAAGTCGGACGACATCCGCAAGCTCTGTACCGACACGCTCACCAAGGTCGGCGTCCAGTGGACGGTGCTGGCCCGGGGCAGCGACCCGTTCAACGTGTCCGTCGCCCGCAAGGAATCCGTCGCACTCATGGACGCGCACATCGGCCCCAAGTACTAGCCCCCGCCAACGGTCAGGCGGTTCCTCGGATCCCGTTGAGGACGCGTGAGACGTGGGCTTCGGCGTCGGTGGGGTCGAGGGGGGCGTGGGCGATGAGGAGGCGGTACCAGAAGGGGCCGAAGATCAGGTCGGCGGTGTGGTCGAGGTCGGTGTCGGCGGGGATTTCCTCGCGGGTGACGGCGCGGGTGAGGAGGGTGCGGAGGATTTCGCGGCGGGTGGCGGCCCAGGCGCGGAAGGGGTCGGTGAAGGCGGGGTCGAGTTGGGCTTCGGCCATGAGGCCGGTGAGGGCTTTGGTGCGGACGGGGTCGTTGCCGATGCGGTAGAGGTCGGTGACGAAGGCGGTGAGGTCGCCGGTGAGGCTGCCGGTGTCGGGTTCGGGGACGCGGGTGGCGGTTTCGTGGGTGTAGGCGTCCATGACGAGGGCGGGCTTGGATTTCCACCAGCGGTAGACGGTGCTTTTGGCGACGTTGGCGCGCTTGGCGACGCCTTCGATGGTGAGGGCGCCGTAGCCGTTTTCTACGAGGAGTGCGGCGGTGGCTTCGAGGACGGAGTGGTGTGCGTCTTCGTTGCGGAGGCGGCCGCCGGTGCGGGGTGGCTGGTTGGGGTTCTGGGGAGTGGTTGACACGGCTTCACGATAGCCCTACCGTTTTATCGAAACGCTGCGTAGCGTTTCGATTGATCAGGGGGGTTCAGTCATGAGCGGGATCGTGATCGCGCAGGGGTACGGCATGACCGGTGACGAGCACTGGTACGGGTCCGTGGCGGAGGAGTTCTCGGCCGAGGGGCACGAGGTGGTGGTGCCGGACTTCCCGGAGCCGTTCGCGCCGGAGGCGGAGGCGCGGGGGGCTCCGGCGGGCGAGACGGTGCTGGTGGGGCACAGCCCGGGCGGGGTGAATGTGCTGCGTTTGCTTCAGCGGCACGACACGGCGGCCGAGGGGGCGTTCGCGGGGGTGGTGTTCGTGGCGTCGATGGCCGGCGAGGTGGGTTATGACGCGCTGGTGCCGTTCTTCTCGCCGGAGTTCGACTGGCGGCGGATTCGTCGGGCGGCGCGGGAGTTTCGGGTGTTGCATGCGGCGGATGACCCGGTGACGGGTGAGCGGACGGCGGAGCATGTGATGCGGTTGGTGAAGGAGTTGGGCGCCGAGGCGCGGGTGACTGCGTCGGGTGGGCATGTTCCCAGTACGGGTGGGAGTCGGCCTGAGTTGCCTGCGGCGGCCCGTCTTATACGTGAGGTGCTGTAGCCGGGGTGCCGGCGACGGTTGCGGGCGGTCTCGGCGGTGGGCCGTGACCGCGCGGGAACGGCTGGTGCCGTTCCCGCTGGGTGTGGCTGGTGTTATCGGACGGCGTCACCGATGTGGTGGACGCGGACGAGGTTGGTGGATCCGGTGACGCCGGGGGGCGAGCCGGCTGTGATCACGACGATGTCGCCGGGGACGCAGCGGCCGATGCGCAGGAGTTCTTCTTCGACCTGGGCGACCATGGCGTCGGTGGAGTCGACGTGGGGGCCGAGGAAGGTTTCGACGCCCCAGGTGAGGTTGAGCTGGGAGCGGGTGGAGGGGTCTGGGGTGAAGGCGAGGAGGGGGATGGGTGAGCGGTAGCGGGAGAGCCGGCGGACGGTGTCTCCGCTTTGGGTGAAGGCGACGAGGAATTTGGCGCCGAGGAAGTCGCCCATTTCGGCGGCGGCGCGGGCGACTGCGCCGCCTTGGGTGCGGGGCTTGTTCCGGTCGGTGAGTGGGGGGAGGCCCTTGGCGAGGATGTCTTCCTCGGCGGCTTCGACGATGCGGGACATGGTGCGGACGGTTTCGACGGGGTATTTGCCGACGCTGGTTTCGCCGGAGAGCATGACGGCGTCGGTGCCGTCGATGACGGCGTTGGCGACGTCGGAGGCTTCTGCGCGGGTGGGCCGGGAGTTGTCGATCATCGAGTCGAGCATTTGGGTGGCGACGATGACGGGCTTGGCGTTGCGTTTGGCGAGCTTGACGGCGCGCTTCTGGACGATGGGGACTTGTTCCAGGGGCATTTCGACGCCGAGGTCGCCGCGGGCGACCATGATGCCGTCGAAGGCGGCGACGATGTCGTCGATGTTTTCGACTGCCTGAGGCTTTTCGATCTTGGCGATGACGGGGAGTCGTCGGCCTTCTTCGTCCATGATGCGGTGGACGTCTTCGATGTCGCTGCCGCTGCGGACGAAGGAGAGGGCGATGACGTCGGCGCCGGTGCGCAGGGCCCAGCGGAGGTCTTCGATGTCTTTTTCGGAGAGGGCGGGTACGGAGACTGCGACGCCGGGGAGGTTGAGTCCCTTGTTGTCGGAGACCATGCCTCCTTCGATGACGAGGGTGCGGACGCGGGGGCCGTCTACCGCTACGACTTGGAGGGTGACGCGGCCGTCGTCGACGAGGATGCGTTCGCCGGTGGTGACGTCTGCGGCGAGGCCTTTGTAGGTGGTGCCGCAGGTGTGGCGGTCGCCTTCGTGGTCTTCGACGGTGATGGTGAACTCGTCACCGCGTTCAAGGAGTACGGGTCCTTCGCGGAAGCGGCCGAGGCGGATCTTCGGGCCTTGAAGGTCCGCGAGGATGCCGACGCTGCGGCCGGTTTCGTCGGAGGCCTTGCGTACGCGGTGGTAGCGCTCCTCGTGGTCGGCGTAGCTGCCGTGGCTGAGGTTGAATCGGGCGATGTCCATTCCGGCTTCGACCAGGGCTTTGATCTGGTCGTATGAGTCGGTGGCGGGGCCCAGGGTACATACGATTTTCGCTCGGCGCATGAGGCGAGCGTATGCCCCTACCAGGGAGTAGGAAATTGGTTCCGAGTGTCCACTCAACAACCTTTGAGCAAAAGGTTGTTGACAATTGTTGAATGTGCATGGGGGTGCTCTGATGAGCACCCCCGGAGCGCCGAATGCGGGCTTCTAGGACGGCACGATCAGAGCTGGGGAGGGGTCATCGTGAAGCGGGCGTTCACCTGCGCGTAGACGGTCTGGCGCTGGGGTTCAAGGTCGAGTGGCGGGGGGCCGGCGTCTTCGGACGCGCTGAAGGCCATGGTGCGCATTCCGGCGCCGGGGGCTCCCTGGAAGGGGAGGGCGTTCTCGGCGCCGAGGTCGGCGAGTTCGACGAGTGCGGCGAGGTGGGCACCGAGGGCGGCGGCGTATTCGCGGGCTCGCTGGACGGCTTCGAGTACGGCTTGGCGGCGGGCTTCGCCGTGGGCGGGTGAGGTGGGGCGCAGGGCCCACCAGGGGCCGTCCACCTGGGTGAGTTCGAGGTCGGCGAGGCGGGTGGTGAGTTCGCCGAGGGTGGTGAAGTCGTTCAGTTCGGCGGTGATGTGGACGCGTCCGTGGTAGGCGCGGATGCGTTCGCCGCGGCCGTGGCGGGTGAGTTCGGGGGTGATGGAGAAGGCGCCGGTTTCGATGTTCTCTACGGGGTCGCCGTAGCTTTTGACGAGGTCGAGGACGGTGTTGTTGCGGCGGGTGAGGTCTTCGAGTGCGGTGCGGCGGTCGGTGCCGCGGGCGCTGACGGTGATCCCGATGCGGGCGATCTCGGGGTCGACTTCGAGGCGGGCTTCGCCGCGGACGGCGACGCGGGGTACTTCGGGGGTTCCGTAGGGCTGGTGCGATGCGTCCTGGGTCATGGCTTCACTCTCGCACCGTCGCTCGTAGGGGTGTGGTCATCGGATCGAAACCCGGGTGGGGGTGTTGCTGGTTGTTACCGGTGGGTCAGAATCTACGCGCGTTGTTCACGCCTCAAAAGGGGAGATGGCATGGCGTTCGACCGTAGGACATTTCTGGGCACCTCGGCTGCGACCGGGGCGGGCGTGGCGTTGGCGGGGGCCACGAGCACCCCTGCCGCCGCACAGCCCGTATCGGGAGGGCCGGGGCCGCGGACGTACTCGTTCACGGTGATGGGGACGACCGATCTGCACGGGAATGTCTTCAACTGGGATTACTTCACGGACAAGGAGTTCGACGACAAGGCGCACAATGACGTCGGTCTGGCGAAGATCTCCACTCTGGTGGATCAGGTGCGTGCGGAGAAGGGGCGGTGCAACACGCTGCTGATCGATGCCGGTGACACCATTCAGGGCACGCAGTTGTCGTACTACTACGCGAAGGTGGACCCGATCACCGCGCGGCGGGGCCCGGTGCATCCGATGGCTCAGGCGATGAACGCGATCGGGTATGACGCGGCGGCGCTGGGCAACCACGAGTTCAATTACGGCATTCCGGTGCTGCGCAAGTTCGAGGAGCAGTGCGATTTCCCGCTGCTGGGGGCCAATGCGCTGGATGCCAAGACGCAGCGGCCGGCGTTCGCGCCGTACAGCATGCACCGGCTGCGGACCCCGCACGGGCGCGATGTGAAGGTGGCGGTGCTGGGGCTGACGAACCCGGGGATCGCGATCTGGGACAAGGCGAATGTGCAGGGGAAGATGACGTTCCCCGGTCTGGAGGAGCAGGCGGCGAAGTACGTGCCGCGGCTGCGTTCGATGGGTGCGGACGTGGTGATCGTTTCGGCGCATTCGGGGTCGAGCGGTACGTCGAGCTACGGGGACCAGCTTCCGTACGTCGAGAACGCGGCGGGTCTGGTGGCCGAGCAGGTGCCGGGGATCGACGCGATCCTGGTGGGGCACGCGCACACGGAGATCCCGGAGTACCGGGTGAAGAACAAGGCGACGGGCAAGGACGTGGTCCTGTCGGAGCCGCTCAAGTGGGGGCAGCGTCTGACGCTGTTCGACTTCGAGCTGACGTGGGCCAAGGGCTGTTGGTCGGTGGCGAAGGTGTCGGCTCGGGTGCTGAACTCCAACACGGCTGCGGAGGACCCGAAGATCACCCGGCTGCTGTCGGACGAGCACCGCAAGGTCGTGACGTACGTCAACCAGGTGATCGGGACCTCGACGCAGGCGATGTCCTCGGCGGACGGTCCGGTCAAGGACGTGGCGATCATCGACTTGATCAGTCATGTGCAGGCGGAGACGGTGAAGGCCGCGCTGGCGGGTACGGAGTGGGCGGCGCTGCCGGTGCTGTCGCAGGCGTCGTGTTTCTCGCGGACGGCGTCGATCCCGGCCGGCCAGGTGACGCTCAAGGACGCGGCGGGGTTGTACCCGTTCGAGAACACGCTGGAGGCGCGGCTGCTGACGGGCGCGCAGGTGAGGGCGTACCTGGAGTACTCGGCGAGGTATTACGTGCAGACCGCGCCGGGTGATGTGGTGGATCCGGCGAAGCTGACGAACGCGGAGAACACGCCGGACTACAACTACGACGCTGTGTACGGGCTGACGTATGACATCGACATCGCGCAGCCGGCGGGTTCGCGGATCACGGGGCTGTCCTTCCAGGGGAAGGCGGTCGATCCGGCGGCGCAGTTCGTGTTGGCGGTGAACAACTACCGGGCTTCCGGTGGCGGGAACTTCCCGCATGTGCCGCAGGCCCGGCAGGTGTGGGCGAATTCGGACGAGATCCGTAACACGATCATCCAGTGGGTGAAGGCGAAGGGGACGATCGACCCGGCGCAGTTCGCGTCGGTGGACTGGCGGCTGACGCGGGCCGGGATACCGGTGTTCTAGCCGTCGCCTTCTTGAGCACTAGGGGTGTTCGACCAGTGGGAGCAGTTCGCCGGCCGGCTGGGGGCGGGTGTGTTCCCGCTGGTCGAGGCCGAAGGTGGTGAAGGCGGTGCGGGTGGGCTGGGGGTAGGGCTCTTTGCCCGTGAGGGTGTTCAGGATGGCGGCGCTGCGCCAGGCGGCGAGGCCGAGGTCGGGGGTTCCGACGCCGTGGGTGTGGCGTTCGCCGTTCTGGACGAAGATGCTGCCGGTGACGGCGGGGTCGGTGATCATCCGGTAGCGGTCGTCGATGCGGGGGCGGCCGGAGGAGTCTTTGCGCAGGTAGGGGTCGAGGCCTGCGAGGAGACGGCCGAGGGGGCGCTCCTGGTAGCCGGTGGCGAGGATCACGGCGTCGGTGGTGAGGCGGGAGCGGGTGCCTTGTTCCCCGTGTTCGAGGTGGAGTTCGACCTTGCTGGTGGCGACGCGGCCGGCGGTGCGGACGCTGACTCCGGGGGTGAGGACGGCGTCGGGCCAGCTGCCGTCGAGGGTGCGGCGGTAGAGCTCTTCGTGGATGGCGGCGATGGTGTCGGCGTCGATGCCCTTGTGGAGTTGCCATTGGGCGGGGACGAGCCGGTCGCGGACGGGTTCGGGCAGGGAGTGGAAGTAGCGGGTGTAGTCGGGGGTGAAGTGTTCCAGGCCGAGCTTGGAGTACTCCATGGGGGCGAAGGAGGGGGTGCGGGCGAGCCAGGTGAGGCGTTCGCGGCCGGCGGGGCGGGAGCGGAGCAGGTCGAGGAAGACTTCGGCGCCGGACTGGCCGGATCCGATGACGGTGACGTGGTCCGCGCCGAGGATGCGTTGCCGGTTGTCGAGGTATTCGGCGGAGTGGATCACCGGGACGGTGGGGGCTTCGGCGAGGGGGCGCAGGGGTTCGGGGATGTAGGGGGCGGTGCCGACGCCGAGGACGAGGTTGCGGGTGTGGGTGCGGCCGAGGGCTTCGGCTTCCCCGCCGGCGTCGAGTTGGATGAAGTCGACTTCGAAGACGTCTCGTTCGGGGTTCCAGCGGACGGCGTCGACCTGGTGGCCGAAGTGGAGTCCGGGCAGGCGGCCGGCGACCCAGCGGCAGTAGGCGTCGTACTCGGCGCGCTGGATGTGGAACTGCTCGGCGAAGTAGAAGGGGAAGAGTCGTTCCTTGTGCTTGAGGTAGCTGAGGAAGGACCAGGGGCTGGCGGGGTCGGCGAGGGTGACGAGGTCGGCGAGGAAGGGGACTTGGAGGGTGGCTCCTTCGATGAGGAGCCCGGGGTGCCAGCGGAAGTCGCGGCGCTGGTCGTAGAAGGCGGTGGCGAGTTCACCCGCACCCTGTTGGGGCAGCCCGTGGGCGAGGGCGGCGAGGGAGAGGTTGAAGGGGCCGATGCCGATTCCGACAAGGTCGTGGGGTGCATCGAGCTGGGCGGTCATCGGTGGGTGCTGCCTTCCAGGAGGTTCACGAGGGCGTCCAGGTCCCCCGGCGTGGTGTGGGGGTTGAGCAGCGTGGCTTTGAGCCACAGGCGGCCGTCTGCGGTCGCCCGGCCCAGGACGGCGCTGCCGTCGAGGAGGAGGGTGCGGCGCAGGGCGGCGAGCCGGGTGTCGTCGGCGTGGGTGGGGCGGAACAGGACGGTGCTGATGGTGGGCGCCGCGTGGAGTTCGAAGGCGGGGTGTGCTTCGAGGAGGCGGGCGAACTGGGCGGCCAGGTCGCAGGTGCGGTCGACGAGGTGGGTGAGGCCGTCGCGGCCGAGGGAGCGCAGGGTGGCTGCGATTTTGAAGGCGTCGGCGCGGCGGGTGGTGCGCAGGGAACGGCCGAGGAGGTCGGGGAGTCCGGCTTCGGTGTCGTCGGGGGCGTTGAGGTAGTCGGCCTGGTGGGCGAGGGGGGCCAGCAGGGCGGTGTCGGGGACGGCGAGGAGTCCGGCGGCGATGGGCTGCCAGCCGAGTTTGTGCAGGTCGAGGGTGATGGACCGGGCGCGGGTGAGGCCGGTGAGTTTGGTGCGGTGGCGGGGGCTGAGGGCGAGGAGGCCGCCGTATGCGGCGTCGATGTGGAGGTCGGCGTTGCCGTGCCGGTCGCAGAGGTCGGCGAGGTCGGCGAGGGGGTCGATGAGTCCGGCGTCGGTGGTGCCGGCGGTGGCGGTGACGAGGACGGGGCCGGGGGTGGTGGCGAGGGCCTCGGCGAGGGTGGCGGGGTCGAGGGTGCCGGTGGGGGTCGGCAGGGCTTTGGCGGGGGGCAGTGCGAGGAGCCAGGCGGCGCGGGGGATGGAGTGGTGGGCGTTGGCTCCGTGTAGGACGGTGAGGTGGGGTCCGTGGCGTTCGCGGGCGAGCAGGAGGGCCAGTTGGTTGGCTTCGGTGCCGCCGGTGGTGAGGATGGCGTCGGCGTGGGGGGTGGTGTAGAACTCGGCGGCCAGTGCGCGGGTGACCATGGTTTCGATCGCGGAGGCGGCGGGGGCCTGGTCCCAGGAGTCGAGGGAGGGGTTGAGGGCGCTGGCGGCGAGGTCGGCGGCGGCCGCGACGGCGAGGGGCGGGCAGTGCAGGTGGGCTGCGCAGAGCGGGTCGGCGGGGTCGGCCGCGCCGGCGGTGAGGGTGTGTACGAGGGTCCGCAGTGCTTCGTGGTCGCCGTGTCCGTGGTCGGGGAGTACGGTGCCCAGTTCGGCCTGGACGCGGGCGGCGAGGGCGCCGGGGCCGCCGGCCGGCAGGGGTCCGCCGCGCGCTTGGGCTCCGCTGTGCAGTGCCTCCAGGACGGTGTCGAGCAGGGGCCGCAGGGCGTGGGCGCCCGCGCGGCCGCCGGCGAGCGGGGGCGGTGTGCCGGGGCCGGGCGGCGCTGTCATGCGGTGTCCTCACGGGAACGGGGCGGCGGTGCGGTGCCGCCTGGCGGCGGGCGTTGCTCCGCTGACGGGGCGGGCACCCGACCGGTACAACGATCAGACCCGAATGGGGTAACCGCCGGGATTTGTCCGAATCGGCGTCCCGTCGCCTCACGGCCGATGCCGCTGCCTCGGCCGGGGATTGCGGGGGCCGGGCCCTGCGGGCTGCTGCGGGGGCCCCGCGGGCGGCGGTGCGAGTCCGGGCCCCGCAAGCGGGCGCCCACCACCGGTCGTGCGGGGCTGGGCACCCCGGGTGGCGCCATTGGCCGCGGTGCCCTGGAGCCACGGCCGGGCGAGCGGGGGCCTACGGCCGGTGGCCCCTGGACCCATGCGGGGCAGGTGGTACGGGGCTTGCCCCCGCAGAGGGGTTGCACCTGAGGCCATGGGGCCCGGCCTACCGGCCGTCCGGGCGGGGCGCCGCAGGCGAGTCAGGCCCCACGGGCGGGCATCGCCGACCGGCGGCGCCAGGGGCCACGCGGGACCGGGCGCCACGGCGCCACCGGCGGTCCGAACCCGGGGCACCACAGCCGGGCATCGCCGACCGGCCCCAGAGGCGGGTCCGGGCCCCGCTGGCGACACCGCCGGCCGACGGCACCAGGAGCCGCGGGGCCGGGCGCGCATGCGCTGCGGCGCAAGGCCCCACCGGCGGTGCCGGCCCGCCGCACCACAGGCGGTGCGGGCGCGGGACACAGGCCAGTCAGGCGCCACAGGCGGGTGCGGGGCCAGGCCCCACAGGGGTGCGGGACCCAGCCCCCAGGCGGTGCGGCCTGGCTCCGCAGGCGAGTCAAGCACCGCAGAGGGGTGCGGGGTCGGGGCCCCACAGGCGGGCCAGGCCCCACAGGGGTGTGGGACCCAGCCCTCAGACGGCGCGGCCCTGCCCCAGGCGGGTGCCGGCCCGGCCCCGCAGGCGGGTCAGGCCCCACAGGCGGGTGCAGGGCCGGGGCCCCGCAGGGGCCAGACGCCACAGGGCGCGGGGCCAACTCCCGCAGGCGGCGCGGCCCGGCCCCCCAGGCGGGGTGCCGTACCCGGCCCCGCAGGCGAGTCAGCGTCACAGGCGGGTGTGGGCCCCGGCCCCACAGGCGGGTGCCGGCCCGGCCGCCCCCGCAGGCGAGTCAGGCCCCCACAGGCGGGTGCAGGGCCGGGCCCCGCAGGTGGGCCAGACGCCACAGGGCGCGGGGTCAAGTCCCGCAGGCGGCGCGGCCCTGCCCCCCAGGCGGGGTGCCGGACCACGTCCCACCGGGGGTGCGGGGGCCGCCCGTTCCCGGACCAGGCCCCACCGGGGGCGGGGGGTGCCGCCGCAGGCGGAGACGACGGGCTGCCGGGGTTCGGGGGTCAGGGGTTGCGGACGTGGAGGGCTCGGGCGAGGTCCGCGAGGTGGTCGGCCAGTTGGCGGCGGAGGCTGGGGAGGAGGTCGGGGGTGGTCAGGCAGGCGTGGCCGGCCTGGAGGTTGGCCTCGTCCACCGCGTGGCCCGGGAAGGCCCAGCGGCCCGCGGCGTCGCCGATGGCCGGGCCGCGGCGGGCGGCGAGGGACACGGCCTCGGGGTAGTAGCGGGCGACGTAGCCCCGTAGGAGGTCGGCCTGTTCGGGCTGCCAGAAGCCATGGGCGGTGGCGGTGAAGACGTAGTTGGACAGGGTGTCGTCGTGGAAGAGCCGCTGCCAGGCGGCTTCCTTGGCCTGCGCCGTGGGGAGGGCGGCGCGGCAGCGGGCCGCGCCCTCCTCCCCGGTGGCGCTGGGGTCGGCGGCGAGGGCGGCGTCGATCTCGGCCTCCCCGACGGCGCCGAGGACGGAGAGCCGGGCGAGGATGCGCCAGCGCAGTTCGGGGTCGAGTTCGGGGCCGCCGGTGACGGAGCCGTCGGCGAGCCAGGCGGTGAGGGTGTCGGGCTGGGTGGCGCTGTCGATGAAGACGCGTACGGCGGCGAGCCGCAGCCCCGGGTTCGAGCCGTCTTCGGTGCGCCGCAGCAGGTCGCGGGCGATGGAGGTGATGACGGCGAGCGCCGCGGCGCGCTGCTCGGGGGCGACGTAGCGGTCCGCGACCTGGGTGCGGGCGAAGGTGAGGACGCCCTGGACGATGGCGAGGTCGGCCTCGGCGGGTACGTGGGCGCCGGCGGTGGCCAGGTAGTCCTCGGGGGCGAGTTCGCCGTCGCGGACCATGTCGCGCAGGGAGTTCCAGACGACGGCGCGGGTGAGCGGGTCGGCGATGCGGGAGAGGCCGCGCAGGGCGGTTTCGAGGGAGTCCTCGTCGAGGCGGATCTTGGCGTAGGTGAGGTCGCCGTCGTTGAGGACGAGGAGGGCGGGGCGGGGGCCGCTCACCGACAGGATCTCGTCGCTCGGGATGTCGAGGTCGATGGTCTCGCGCAGTTCGAGGGCGCCGTCCGGGGCGTGGTCGTGGAGGCTGGCGGCGATGCGGTGGGGGCGGCTGCCCTGGCGGTCGACGGTGAGGGTCCAGCCGGCGGCGCCGCCCGAATCTTCCGAGCCTCCGGCGCCTCCCGCGCCGCCCGCGCCGCCCGGACCTCCCTCGCCGCCCGAACCTCCGGAGCTCACCTCGATCCGCGGGGTGAGCGTGTCGATGCCGGTGGTGCGCAGCCACGCCTCGGCCCAGGCGTGGACGTCGCGGTCGGTGTGTGCGGCGAGGGAGTCGACGAAGTCGGCGAGGGAGGCGTTGGCGAACTTGTGGCGGGCGAAGTGGGTGTTGATGCCGGCGAGGAAGTCCTTCTCGCCGAGCCAGGCGACGAGTTGGCGCAGCGCGGAGGCGCCCTTGGCGTAGGAGATGCCGTCGAAGTTGAGGAGGGCGGAGGCGGTGTCGGGCACGGCGTCGGGGTCGGGCGCGACGGGGTGGGTGGAGGGGCGCTGGTCGGCGTCGTAGCCCCAGGACTTGCGGGTGACGCCGAAGTCGGTCCAGGTCTCGGTGAAGCGGGTGGCTTCGGTGAGGGTTTGGTAGCCCATGTACTCGGCGAAGGACTCGTTGAGCCAGATGTCGTCCCACCAGCGCAGCGTGACGAGGTCGCCGAACCACATGTGGGCCATCTCGTGGGCGATGACCATGGCGCGGGTCTGGCGTTCGGTGTCGGTGACGGCGGAGCGGTAGATGAACTCGTCGCGGAAGGTGACGAGGCCGGGGTTCTCCATGGCGCCGGCGTTGAACTCGGGGACGAACGCCTGGTCGTAGGAGTCGAAGGGGTAGGGCTCGGTGAACTTCTCGTGGTAGCGGTCGAAGCAGTCGGTCGTGACGGAGAGGATTTCGTCGGCGTCCGCGTTCATGTGGGGGGCGAGGGACTGTCGGCAGTGGATGGCGAACGGCAGTCCGGCGTGCTCGGTGCGGATGCTGTGCCAGGGGCCGCCGGCGACGGCCGCGAGGTAGGTGGAGATGACGGGGGTCGCGGCGGACTGCCAGATGCCGGCGCCGTCGCCCTCGCGGTCGCCGGTGCGGGTGGTGATGCCGTTGGCGAGGACGGTCCAGTGCGCGGGCGCGGTGACGGTGAACTCGAAGACGGCCTTCAGGTCGGGCTGGTCGAAGGCGGGGAAGACGCGCTGGACGTCGTCCATGAACATCTGGGTGTAGACGTACGCCTCCCCGTCCGCGGGGTCGGTGAAGCGGTGCAGGCCTTCGCCCGTGCGGGAGTAGCGCATGCGGGCGTTGATCCGCAGCTCGTGGGTGCCTTGGGTGAGGCCCGTGAGCGGGAGGCGGTTGCCGGCGAGGGTGGCCGGGTCGACGGGGTGGCCGTCGAGCTCGGCGGAGCGCAGTTCGTCCGGTTTCAGCTCCACGAACGTGTCGCCGGCGGTGCGCGCGGCGAAGCGGATGACGGTGGTGGAGTCGAAGGTCTCGTCGCCGCCGGTGAGGTCGAGGGCGACGGCGTAGTGGCGGACGTCGAGGAGCTGGGCTCGGAGCTGCGCTTCGTTGCGCGTCAGTGCGGACATGGGGCTCATGCTGCCGGAAAACGGCTCCGGGCCCCAGGGTTCTATTCTTCGCCCGCAGCGATCGTCTCGTGGTGGCGGATGACCTCGGCGATGATGAAGTTGAGGAGTTTTTCGGCGAAGGCCGGGTCGAGTTTGGCGTTCTCGGCGAGCTGGCGCAGCCGGGCGATCTGGCGGGCCTCGCGGCTGGGGTCGGCTGCGGGCAGGTGGTGCTGGGCCTTGAGGTAGCCGACCTGCTGGGTGCACTTGAAGCGCTCGGCGAGCATGTGGATCACGGCCGCGTCGATGTTGTCGATGCTGTCGCGCAGGCGCACCAGCTCGGCGGCGGCGTTCTCGTCGATGTCGGTGTTCCTGTTGTTCATGGGTCCCGAGAATACGCGGAGGTCGGCGGTGGTTCTTCGGCCAGTCGGCCAGTGAGACGGGTTGGTCCCTACAGGGGCAGGGTCGCGGTGCCGAGCCGGCCGCCTTCGGGGGCCGGTCCGGCGGTGAGGGAGCCTCCGATGGCCTCGGCGCGCTCGGCCATGCCGGCGAGGCCGTAGCCGCCGCGGGCCTGGTCGGAGAGTTCGGCGGCGCGGCCGCCGTCGTCTGCGATGCGGACCTCCAGGCCGGCGGGGACGGTGCGCGGGCCGATCCGTACGGCGGTGGCGGCGACGTGGGCGGGGAGGCGTTCGGCGAGGTCTTCCTGGACGTAGAGGACCACGGGCGGGCCGGTGACGGCGAAGCGCTGCGTGAGTACGCGGATGTCGGCGAGGCCGGCGACGGGGGCGGTGGCGCCGGGGCCGCCGGCTGCGGGGCCGGTGGTGTCGCCGTCGCTCTCGCGCAGGATCTTGACGAGGCGGCGCATGGAGCCGAGGGCCTCGTCGCCGGCGGTCTCGACGCGGCCGAAGGTCTCGGCGGCGCGTTCGGCGGAGACCTTGGTGAAGCGGGCGGCGCGGGCCTCGACGACGATGCCGGTGGGCAGCCCGCGGGTACGGGGCCCCGCCCGCGGGCTGCCTGCGGCAGCGGTACGGGGCCCCGGGCGCGGGCTGCCTGCGCCAGCGGTACGGGGCCCCGGGCGCGGGGCTGCACCGGCGTCGGCCGTGGCGGCGTCGGCCGCGCCCGTGGGAGCCGCGCCCGTGGGGGCCGGGGCCGTCGGAGCCGCTGCGGGCACGCTTCGGGGGGGGGGGGGGCGCGCGCCCCCCGGGCCGGGGGCGGGGGCCCGGACCCCGCGCCTCAAACGCCGGCGGGGCTGATTTTGGCTGGTGCCGCCTGCCCGCAATGCGCCGCCCAAGGGAGGCGGCGTCACGTCGGGCTGCCGGGCAGGCCGCTTTCCCAGGCCCAGGCGGCGATTTCGACGCGGTTACGGGCGTCCAGTTTGGCCTGGACGAGAGGGAGGCGAAGAGCTCGCCGGCGATCTCCGCGTTGGTCAGGCCGCGCGCGAGGCACCGTACGACGTCGCGTTCCCGCTCGGTCAGGGGTTCGGCGGGGATGCGGGGGGGGGCCATCTCGCGCAGCAGCCGTACGGTGATGGCGGGCGAGACGAGCGAGTCGCCGACGGCTGCCGCCCGGACCGCTTCAACCAGCATGGCCGGGCTCGCGTCTTACAGGAGGAAGCCGGACGCGCCGCCGTGGAGTGCGGCGTGGACGTACTCGTCGAGGTCGAAGGTGGTGACGATGACGATGCGCGGGCCGTCCTGGCCGGAGGGTCGCCGGGTGACTTCGAGTCCGTCGAGCCTCGGCATCCGGATGTCGAGGAGGAGTACGTCCGGCCGGTGTGCGGCGACGGCTTCGAGTGCGGCTTCGCCGTCGACGACGTCGGCGACGACCTCGATGTCCGGCTGGCTCTCGAAGATCACCCACCTGGTGGGTCCTTCCCCTGGGACCTGTGCGGGCGTCGGCCCGCAACCGCACCGCGGATCGTCGGGAGGGTGTGGCGAGGCAGGGACAGCGGTCTTCCGGCCTCGCGGCGCTGAAGTCGACTTTACGGATATACGGGGCACGACACGTCATCCTTCCGGCCCTGGTCAGCGAGGCCGGAAGGACGAGGACGAGACGGGACCAGAGGATCAGACGGGACCGGAGGACCAGACGGGATCAGAGGCCCGCGGCCGCGCTCTTGATCGCCGCGGCGAAGGTGGAGACCTCGGTGTAGACGCCGGGGTAGCCGGCGCGGGCACAGCCCTCGCCCCAGCTGACTATGCCGACCTGGACCCAGGCGTTCGCGTTGTCGCGGCGGAACATCGGGCCGCCGGAGTCGCCCTGGCAGGTGTCGACTCCGCCCTCGTCGAAGCCGGCGCAGATTTCCTCGGCGGGCACGAGGGAGCTGCCGTACGCGCTCTGGCAGGCGGCGTCGGAGACGAAGGGGACGGTTGCCTTGAGGAGGTACCGCTGCTGGCCGCCGCCTTCGCGGGCGGCGCCCCAGCCGGCGACGGTGAAGGTGCCGTTGTCGTAGGCCTTGGTGTCGGCGATCTTGAGGGTGGGCAGGTTGATGGGCTTGGCGAGCTTGATCAGCGCCCAGTCCTTGCCGCTGCCGTTGTAGCCGGGGGCCTGGAGCACCTTGGTGGACTTGACCTTGATGGCGCTGGAGCTGTTGAGGTCGACGACTCCGGCGGTTGCGGTGATGGAGGTGTTGTTGCCGGAGCCGTTCACGCAGTGGGCGGCGGTGAGGACGATCTGCTGGGTGTAGAGGGCGCCGCCGCAGCCCATGGAGAGCCTGACCATGAAGGGGAACTCGCCCTGGGCGGCGCGGGTGCCGCCGACGACGGGTGCGGTGGATGCGGTGGCGGAGCCGGGCTGGAGGCTGACGGCCGCGAGGGCGACCGCGCCGACGGCGAGGGTGCGCTTGAGGAATCGGGCAAGGGTGGTCACAGTCGACACGCTGCCTTTCGTGGGGGGTTGGGCCGTGCGCGTCATCGGGTGAATGACGTGTCCATGTCACAACGCCCACGCGAAGGACGACAAGAACGCGTTTTCGGACAACTCCGGGCACGGGCGCCAGGGTTTGCCGCGAGGGGGCCCGCATGACGGACAACGGCAGGCACAACAGCCCGGTCCAGCACGGATTTGCGCATCTGGAAACCGTGCGCGCCTCGATCACCGCACTGTTCCGGCGACTGTCCCACGAGGGGATACGCGCCTACGAGACCCCCTTCTCCCCCGCCGACGCGGCCTTCGAGGACACCGAGGACCTCCACCTCGGGGCCCACCGGGTGGCCTCCGCGATGGTCCGCGCGCTCCACCTCCCCGACGCGCGCATGGTGGTCTCCTTCCGGCCGATGACGGAGGCGGCGACCGTGGAACTGGCCGCCGGACCGGAGTACTTCATCGAGGTCAACGACCGTTTCCGCACCCACCGCCGGGATCTGGCCGCCGCCCTCGCCCACGAGGTCACGCACGTCCTGCTGCACCGGCTGGATCTGCGTCTGCCCACCACCGCAGCCAACGAGATCCTCACCGACACCGCCGCCGCCTACCTCGGCGTCGGATGGCTGCTGCTCGACGCCTACCGCGAGGACGCGCTCACCCACCAGAAGCTCGGCTACCTCACCCCGGAGGAGTTCGGCTACGTCCTCGCCAAGCGCGGGAGCCTCCTCGGCGAGGACCCGTCCACCTGGTTCACCAGCCCTCAGGCGTACGAGGCCTACGTGCGCGGCCGCGCCCGGGCCGCCCGGGACCTGCGCCGGGCCCCGCTGGCCGCCGCGGGCCGCGCCGAGCGCCTGCGCTACGCGATGGACCGCCGGGCCGGCGCCGCCGCGGGGCGCGCAGCGGCGTACCGCTTCGAGGGGCGGGGCGCGGACCTGCGGGTGAGCTTTCCCTGCCCGGTGTGCGGGCAGCGTCTGCGCCTGCCGGTCCGCGGGCCCGTGCGGGCGCGGTGCGGGCTGTGCCGCACGGTCCTGGAGTGCGATACGTAGCGGGGATTCACCGCCCGGCCACGAAAAGTTACTTACCAGCCAGTAGACATGGCGGCGGCGATTGTCCAGTGTGGTCGCGTACATGCCAATGCGTGACCGAGGAGCGTCCCCCATGCGCAGCACCCGCCGCACCCGTTCGACCCGCACCGCCGCCGCCGCGGTGGCAGCCGCGGCCGCCGTCCTGGCGCTGGTCCCGGCCGCCGCCGCCCAGGCAGCCCCCGCCTCCGCACCCGCCGTATCAGCCGTATCCGCTTCGGCTTCGGCTTCGGTTTCGGCTTCGGCGTCCGCGCCCGGCGGCAACGCCGCGATCCTCGGCATCGACTACGCCACCTGGCAGCGTGACGTCGCCGCCGTGATCGACGCGGCCCGCCCCGCGATCGAGCAGCGCATCGCGGCCTCGCAGCCCGGTGAGAAGCCCGCGATCGTCCTCGACATCGACAACTCGTCGCTGGAGACGGACTTCCACTGGTTCTGGACCTTCCCGACCCCGGCGATCTCCAAGGTGCGCGAGCTGACCCGGTACGCGAACGACCGCGGCGTGGCGATCTTCTTCGTCACCGCCCGGCCGGGGATCGTGTACTCCCTCACCGAGCGCAACCTCAAGGCCGTCGGCTACCCGGTCTCGGGGCTGTACGTGCGGGACCTGCCCGCGCTCTTCGGCGAGGTCAGTGCGTACAAGACGGCCAAGCGGGCCGAGATCGAGGCGCGCGGCTACACGATCATCGCCAACATCGGCAACAACGCGAGCGACCTCGTCGGCGGCCACGCCGAACGCACCGTCAAGCTCCCGGACTACGGCGGCAAGCTCTCCTGACCGGCGTCCTCAGACCTCGTCGGCCACGCCGTCGTTCTCCTCGCCGCCGTGCCGCGGGGGATGACGGATCACCTCGATCAGGAACCAGAGGAAAACGCCCCCGACGTAGACCAGCAACAGGACCACACCACTGCTCATACGGGCGGTGTGCCCGGCCCGGCGGGCCGGAACACGCGCTTCCATACATCGCGGGGTGACTGCGGTTCAGCAAGTGGATGTCGTGGGTAGTGATACCCCATCGCACGAGTGAAGGATCCGGGCCCGACCCCTCGCCAGGGGGCCGGGCCCGGCGCCTTTACCCCCCGCCCGGCCAGTGCCGCGACGCGGTGACCTTTCCGGTCACAGCACTAGCTCGCCCCGTACACCGGCTGCGGCGGCTCGCAGGCCGCGAGGAGTTTCGCCGCCGCCTCCCCCGCATCCGAGGGGGTCCATCGCGCGCCCCGGTCGGCGGTGGGGCCGGGGCGCCAGCCCTGCATCACCGTGATCCGGCCGCCCTCCGCCTCGAAGACCCGGCCGGTGACCCCGGCCGAGGCCTCCGAGCCGAGCCACACCACCAGCGGCGACACGTTCTCCGGGGCCATCGCATCGAACGCCCCCGGGGCCGGCGCCGCCATCGTCTGCGCGAAGGCCTGCTCCGTCATACGGGTCCGCGCCGCCGGGGCGATGGCGTTGACCTGGACCCCGTAGCGGCCCATCTCGGCCGCCGCGACCAGGGTCATGCCGAGGATGCCCGCCTTGGCCGCGCTGTAGTTGCCCTGGCCGACCGAGCCCGACAGCCCGGCCCCGGACGAGGTGTTGACGACCCGGGCGGCGACCTGGCGACCCGCCTTCGCCTCCGCCCGCCACCAGGCGGCCGCGTGCTTCAGCGGCAGGAAGTGGCCCTTGAGGTGGACCCGCATGACGGCGTCCCAGTCGTCCTCGCCGAGGTTGACGAGCATCCGGTCACGCAGGAAGCCCGCGTTGTTGACCAGGGTGTCGAGCCGGCCGTACGCGTCGAGGGCCGCCGCCACGAGGGAGGCCGCGCCCCCGGTCGTCGCGATGTCCCCGCCGTGCGCCACCGCCTCGCCGCCCAGCGCCCGGATCTCCGCGGCGACCCGCTCCGCGGGATCGTCGGGGCCCGGGAGCCCGTCGAGGCCGACGCCCAGGTCGTTGACGACGACCCGTGCGCCCTCCGCCGCGAAGGCCAGGGCGTGGGCCCGGCCCAGCCCCCGCCCCGCGCCCGTCACGATGACCACACGGCCTTCGGCAATGCCCATCTCAGCTCTCCTTGTTCACGGTTGCCGCATCCAAAAACGCCGGGCGCTCCCCGCCCCCGTGCACCAGCAGGCTCGCCCCGCTCACGTACGCCGCGCGGTCGGAGGCGAGGAAGACCGCCGCCGCGCCGACGTCCGAGGGTTCGGCCAGCCGCCCCAGCGGGACGGTCGCGCCGACCGCCGAGACGCCCGCCTCGTCGCCGTAGTGCAGGTGGGCCAGTTCGGTCCGCACCATGCCCAGGACCAGCGTGTTCACCCGTACCTCGGGGGCCCACTCCACGGCCATGGAGCGGGCCAGGTTCTCCAGTCCCGCCTTGGCCGCTCCGTACGCCGCCGTGCCCGGGGAGGGCCGGGTGCCGCTGACGCTGCCGATCATCACGACCGAGCCGCCCGCCGCGCGCAGCCAGGGGTGGGCGGCCAGCGAGGCCGTCATCGGCGCGATCAGGTTGAGCTCGACGACCCGGGCGTGCCGCTGCGCCCCGCTCTCCCCGAGCAGTCGGTACGGGGTGCCGCCCGCGTTGTTCACCAGGCAGTCGATCCGCCCGTGGCGGGCCGCGACCGCCTCGAAGAAGTCCCGTACGGCGGCCGGATCGCGCAGGTCGAGGGCCATGAAGGAGGCTTCACGGCCCTGCGCCTCGACCGGATCTTCCGGCGGACGCCGGGCGCAGACCACGACCTGCGCCCCTGCCGCGAGGAACGACTCCGCGATCCCGGCGCCGACGCCCCGGGTTCCGCCGGTGACGACGACGACCCTCCCGTTGAGCTCCATCGGCTGCTACCTTCCTCACCTAACAAATGTTTGGTGGAAAGGTAGCTGATCCGCTCATGGGTGTCTCCACCTCAAGCCCCGGCAAGGGCATCGCACTCGTCACAGCCGACTTCCCGCCCGTCAACGCCCTTCCCGTACAGGGCTGGTACGACCTCGCCGACGCGCTGCGCTCGGCCGGCCGCGACCCCGAGGTGCGGTGCGTGGTCCTGGCGTCCGAGGGCCGCGGCTTCAACGCCGGCGTCGACATCAAGGAGATGCAGCGCGACACCGGCCACGCCTCCCTCATCGGCGCCAACCGCGGCTGCTACGAGGCCTTCGCCGCCGTGTACGAGTGCGAGGTACCGGTCGTCGCGGCCGTGAACGGATTCTGTCTGGGCGGCGGCATCGGCCTGGTCGGCAACGCCGACGCGATCGTGGCGAGCGACGACGCGACCTTCGGCCTGCCCGAGCTGGACCGGGGCGCGCTCGGCGCCGCCACCCACCTGGCCCGCCTGGTCCCCCAGCACCTGATGCGCACCCTCTACTACACCTCGCGCACCGCCACCGCCGCCGAACTGCACGCGCACGGCTCGGTCTGGAAGGTGGTTCCGCGCGCGGAGCTGCGCTCCGCCGCCCTGGAGCTGGCCGCCGAGATCGCCAAGAAGGACGGCTGTCTGCTGCGGCTGGCCAAGGCGGCCATCAACGGCATCGACCCCGTCGACGTGCGCCGCAGCTACCGCTTCGAGCAGGGCTTCACCTTCGAGGCCAACCTCAGCGGGGTGGCCGACCGGGTCCGCGACACCTTCGGGAAGGGACAGGGACAGAGCGCATGACGGACAAGACGATGACCCCCGAAGGGGTGGTCGGGCAGCTGCGCAGCGGAATGACGCTGGGGATCGGCGGCTGGGGATCGCGGCGCAAGCCCATGGCCCTGATTCGGGCGCTGCTCCGCTCCGAGATCACCGATCTCACCGTGGTCTCGTACGGCGGCCCCGACGTCGGGCTGCTCGCGGCCGCGGGCCGCATCCGCAGGCTCGTCGCCCCCTTCGCGACCCTCGACTCCATCCCGCTGGAGCCGCATTTCCGGGCCGCCCGCGAGCGCGCCGCCTTCGCCCTCACCGAGCTCGACGAGGCCATGTTCATGTGGGGCCTGCACGCCGCCGCGAACCGGCTGCCCTTCCTGCCCGTCCGCGCCGGCCTCGGCTCCGACGTCATGCGGGTCAACCCCGAGCTGCGCACCGTCACCTCCCCCTACGCCGACGGCGAGGAGTTCGTCGCCGTCCCGGCCCTGCGCCTGGACGCGGCCCTGGTCCACCTCAACCGCGCCGACCGGCTCGGCAACGCCCAGTACCTGGGCCCGGACCCGTACTTCGACGACTTGTTCTGCGAGGCCGCCGACGCCGCGTACGTCTCCTGCGAGCAGCTCGTGGAGAGCGCCGAGCTCTCCAAGTCCGGCCCCCCGCAGTCCCTCCTGGTCAGCAGGCACTCCGTCACCGGGGTCGTGGAGACCCCGAACGGCGCGCACTTCACCTCCTGCGCCCCCGACTACGAGCGCGACGAGGCCTTCCAGAAGCTGTACGCCACGACCCCCTGGCCCGAGTTCGCCGCCCGTTTCCTGTCCGGCGGGAGCGAGCACGACTACCAGTCCGCCGTCCGGACCTGGCACGAGGAGCAGCAGTGACCACCGCGACCGTCACCCGAGCCGAGTACTGCGTGATCGCCTGCGCCGAGGCCTGGCGCGACAACGGCGAGGTGCTCGCCAGCCCGATGGGCCTGGTCCCCTCCTTCGGGGCCCGGCTCGCCAAGCGGACCTTCTCCCCCGATCTGCTGCTGACCGACGGCGAGGCCATGCTCGTCGGGCTGGACGGTACGGTCGAGGGCTGGCTCCCGTACCGGCGCCACCTGACGATGGTCACCGGCGGGCGGCGGCACGTGATGATGGGCGCCAGCCAGATCGACCAGTTCGGCAACCAGAACATCTCCTGCATCGGCGCCTGGGAGCAGCCGGTGCGCCAGCTGCTGGGGGTGCGCGGGGCGCCGGTGAACACCCTCAACAACCCGGTGAGCTACTGGATCCCCAAGCACTCCACCCGGGTCTTCGTCGAGCGCGTCGACATGGTCAGCGGCGTGGGCCACGACCGCGCCGAGGCGGCCGGGGTGACCCGCTTCCACCGGCTCCCGCGCGTGGTCAGCGATCTCGGTGTCTTCGACTTCACCGGGCCCGGTCACCGCATGCGGCTCGCCTCCGTGCACCCGGGGGTCACCGTGGAGCAGGTCCGGGCGGCCACCGGTTTCGAGCTGGCCGTCGACTCCGTCGCCGGCGGGGTCCCGTACACCCGCGAGCCGACCGGCGAGGAGCTGCGGCTGATCCGCGAGGTCATCGACCCCAAGGGCCTGCGCGACCGCGAAGTACGGGTCTGAGGGGGCCGAGGGCATGGAGACGGCATTCACCAAGCTGGTCGGGACCCGCTACCCGATCGTGCAGACGGGCATGGGCTGGGTCGCCGGACCCCGGCTGGTGTCCGCGGCGGCGGGCGCGGGCGCGCTCGGCATCCTGGCCTCGGCCACGATGACCATGGAGCAGCTGCGGTCGGCGGTCCAGGAGGTCAAGTCCCGTACGGACGCCCCCTTCGGGGTCAACCTGCGCGCGGATGCCGGGGACGCGGCCGAGCGCGCGCAGCTGATCGTCGACGAGGGCGTACGGGTCGCCTCCTTCGCCCTCGCCCCGTCCAGGGAGCTCATCGCACGCCTCAAGGACGCGGGCGTGATCGTGATCCCGTCCGTCGGGGCGCGGCGGCACGCGGAGAAGGTCGCGGCCTGGGGCGCCGACGCGGTGATCGTGCAGGGCGGCGAGGGCGGCGGCCACACCGGGGACGTGGCCACGACGGTGCTGCTGCCGCAGGTGGTGGACGCGGTGGACATTCCGGTGGTCGCGGCGGGCGGCTTCAGCGACGGTCGCGGTCTGGTCGCGGCGCTGGCGTACGGGGCCGCGGGCATCGCGATGGGCACGCGTTTCCTGCTGACGTCCGACTCCACGGTCCCGGACGCGGTCAAGGCCGAGTACCTCAGGGCCACGGTCAAGGACGTCACGGTGACGACGGCCGTGGACGGGCTGCCGCACCGGATGCTGCGCAGCGAGCTGGTCGAGTCCCTGGAGCGGTCGGGCCGCGCCGGGGCGCTGGTCCGCGCGGTGCGGCACGCGGCCGGCTTCCGCAGGCTCTCCGGGCTGACCTGGTCGCAGATGGTGCGGGACGGTCTGGCGATGAAGCACGGCAAGGACCTGTCGTGGAGCCAGGTGCTGCTTGCCGCGAACACCCCGATGCTCCTCAAGGCGTCCATGGTCGAGGGCCGTACGGACCTCGGCGTCATGGCATCGGGCCAGGTCGCGGGTGTGATCGAGGATCTGCCGTCCTGTGCGGAGCTCGTCACCCGCGTCATGGCCGAGGCACGACAGGCACTCGGCGTACTGCACTCGCTCGGCACCCCGCCGCCACCGGGGTGATCCCCCTTCTCCTCCCCACAACTCCCCACACTCCCCAGGAGTCGCCACCGATGAGCCGTGTCAGAATCCGCCTGGTGACCGCGGTGCTCGCCGCCGCCCTCGCCGTCGGGGCTCCGTCCGCCGTCGCGTACGCGGCGCCGGCCGCCCGGCAGCAGGCGCGTCACCTCCAGAGTGCGGAAACGATCCGCCAGATCCCCCTCCAGGGCGCGGTCAACGTCCGCGACCTCGGCGGCTACCGCACGTACACCGGCGGCCGGGTCCGCCAGGGGCTGGTCTACCGCTCCGACGCACTGAGCAAGCTGACCGCCGCGGACATCACCACCGTCGCCGCTCTGGGCCTCACGAAGGTCGTCGACTTCCGCATCCCGATGGAGCTCCAGTACGACGGCGCCGACCGGCTGCCGGCCGGGCTCGCCCCCACCTCCCGCCCGATCAGCGACCTCGGCCTGTACGGGACCCTGGTCGGGGCGATAGCCACCGGCGACCCCGTGAAGCAGGAGCAGATGCTCGGCGGCGGCCGCGCCGAGGCCTACATGCGCGACATCTACCGCACCTTCGTGACCGGCCCCGAGAACCGGGCTCAGTTCGCGGCCACCGTGCGGGAGATCGCGGACGCCGGGCAGGGTCCGGTGCTGTACCACTGCACTTCCGGCAAGGACCGGACCGGGTGGCTGAGCTACGTGCTGCTGCGCTCCCTGGCCGTCCCCGAGGGCGCGGCCGCGGAGGACTACCTGGCGTCGAACACCTTCCGCGGCGCCTACGACGCCCAGGTGCGGGCCGGGCTGAAGCAGTCCGGCCGGATGCAGAACCCGGACCTGCTGATCCCGCTCCAGGAGGTCCGCCAGGACTACCTGGACGCGGCGACCGCGCAGATCGGGGCCGACTACGGCGGCTTCTACGGCTACCTGACGGAAGGCCTCGGCCTGGACCTGCGGACCCTGGCGAAACTGCAGGCCAAGCTGGTCCGCTGACCGTCCCGCCGCACATGCGCAACGCCGGGCAGCGCGTGTGCGCTGCCCGGCGTTGCGTACGACTACGTGTGGCGTCAGGCCGAACGGCGGCGGCCCTGGCCGGCCCCGCCGACCCGGCTGCGGGCCGAAGCCGCCGCCGCACCGCCGGAGGGGGCGCCACCGGTACGCCGGCCACGCTCGCCGGAGCCCGCGGCCCCGCCGCCCTGGCCGCCCTGGCCCCGACGGGCCTGGCCCGACCCGGCCGCGGGGGCCTGCCCGGCG
>NZ_JBHWVJ010000090.1:0-29691 GCF_042736725.1 Streptomyces sp. NPDC060028
GGTGTGCCGGGCGCCGCGCCATCAGCCGGCGCCGACGGGCCCACCGGAGCCGCCTCCGGGTCCGCCGGGTCCTCCGGGTCCGCCGCCGGGTCCGCCGGGCTCGGGGCCGCCGCCCAGGGCCGCCCGGGCCGTTGGCGTGGGACGCCGGGCAGGGGGCCGGCGGTGGGGGGCGCCGCCTGGGCCGTGGCCAGGCGGGCCGAGAGGTCCTGGTGGCGGGCGGCCGCGCGCAGGGCGTCGTCCCGGGTCCAGGACAACTCCCGGGCCACCGCGTCGGCCTGCGCCGGATCGGCCGTCTCCACGAGCTCCGCCGACAGGACGCGTAAGGCCGTCTCCGAGGCGGCCCGCTGCGCGGCGGCCGCCTCGAGCAGGGTCCGCAGCTCCTCCACCCCGCCCGGCAGCCGGTCCCACACCGCGACGGCGGCGGCCCGCAGCCGGGCCGCGTGCCGCGCCTCCCGCTGCGCGAACTCCGCGCCGCGCACGGCCGCCAGATCCCCGAGCAGCGACTCCAGCACGTCCCACGGCGGCATCGCGGCCCCGTCCAGGCAGGCCCGCATCCCCTCCGGGTCCCGGCGCAGGAATTCCCCGTACCAGCCCGTCCCGGGGTCCAGTCTCTGCGTCAATCCCTGCATATATCCAGCGAGTTGACCGATCACCAGCGAGGTCGCCGTCTCCATGCCCGCATTGGATCCCATCCGTGTTACGGGCGGGCTACGGGAATCTCAAGGCTTGACGGCGAGCGTGACGCCGATCGCGGTGTGCGGCCGCTTCCCCAGCCGGACGACCGCGGCCGGGACGTCCACCAACCAGAACTGCCAGGTGTACTTGCGCAGCAAGAGCCGCCGCACCCGGCGCAGCCCCGCCTCGTCCAGCAGCCGGGCCTCCCCCGCCTGCGCCGGCGCCCCCTCCACCAGCCGCCCCCGCGCATCGCAGGGGGCGACGGTGACCCGCCCGTTGTTGCGGATCCGCTTCACCTTCCACGCGTCGCTGCGCGTCCACAGGTACAGCTCAGCGCCCTCCGCCACGGCCCACACCGGCGTGGCCACCGGTGTGCCGTCCTTGCGGAAGGTGGTGAGACTGACGTACCGGGCCTTGCCGAGCTCCTCAAGCGTCATGCCGCCGAGCCTAGTGCTGTGACCTGTGTGGACGAGGGGGCGTACCGGTTCTTCATCGGCGGGCCGAGCGCTACGGCTCCTTGCCCGCCGCGGCCGTCTGCTGACCGGGGTGGCGGAAGACCGCGTCGGCCGGGGTCTTGGCATGGGCTCGGCCCTCGGGGGCGGCGCAGGACGCGAGCAGCAGGCCGCCCGCGAGGAGTGCGCCGAGGATTCCGAGACAGAGTCGCTTCGATGCGTTCTTGTCTGACACGCCTTCACGCTTGCCCCGCGCCCCGCCGCTCCCACCGCTCATTGGGCCGTTCGGCCCGCGGGCCCGCCCGAACGGCAGGCTGGGCGGCCCCTGAGCAGAGCCCTCAGGCCGGCACGAAGGCGCAGCGGCGCATGACGTCGTCCAGCGAGAGCCCGAGGGCCCCGGCGAGGGCGGCGACGGTGAAGAAGGCCGGGGTCGGGGCCCGACCGGTCTCGATCTTGCGCAGGGTTTCGGCGGAGAGCCCGGCGCCGGCCGCGACCTCGACCATGCTGCGGCCGCCGCGGGCCTCGCGGAGCAGGGCGCCGAGCCGCTCGCCGCGCTCGCGCTCTTCGGGGGTCAGGGGGGTGCGGACCATGTCGTCATCCTACCCCGGAACCCCAATAACTATCCCGGTAAAGTTATACCGGTATAGTTATTGGCATGATGGAACTGAAGACGGAACAATCGATCGACGAGATGCGCGCCGCCGGCCGGGTGGTCGCCCGCGCCCTGGCCGCCGTACGGGAGCAGGCGCGGGTCGGGGTGAGCCTGCTGGAACTGGACGGGACGGCCCGCGCGGTGCTGCGCGAGGCCGGGGCGACCTCCCCCTTCCTCGGCTACCGGCCGCGGTTCGCGCCGGTGCCCTTCCCCGCGGTGATCTGCGCCTCGGTCAACGACGCGATCGTGCACGGCATCCCCGACGGCTACCGGCTGCGCGACGGCGACCTGGTCAGCGTCGACTTCGGGGCGGAGCTCGGGGGCTGGGTCGGCGACGCCGCCGTCAGCTTCACGGTCGGCCGGGCCCGCCCGGCCGATCTGCGGCTGATCGAGACCGCCGAGGCCGCCCTCGCGGCCGGTGTCGCCGCGGCCGTGCCCGGCAACCGCATCGGCGACATCGCCCACGCCATCGGTACGGTCTGCCGCGCCGCCGGGTACGGCATCCCGGACGGCTTCGGCGGCCACGGCATCGGCCGCACCATGCACGAGGACCCGGGCGTCCCCAACGAGGGCCCGCCGGGACGCGGCGTGAAGCTGCGCCCCGGCATGGTCCTGGCGATCGAGCCGATGCTGATCGCGGGCGGCACGGACGACTACACCTGCGACGCCGACGGCTGGACCCTGCGCACCACGGATGGCACCCGCGCCGCCCACGCCGAGCACACGGTGGCCATCACCCCCGCGGGCCCCCGCATCCTCACCGCACTCTGAGGGGCGGGACGGTCACGGCGTGCCGTGGGGGTGGACCACCATCGCCGAGCCGCCGCCGCGGCGGGTGGGTTCGGCGGCGGCGAGCCAGCGCCCGTCCGGGAGGCGTTGGACGCCGGTGGCCGCGCCGATCTCCGGGTTCGGGCGGAAGCCCTGGCCCAGGGCCTCCAGTTCGGTGCGCAGCGGGCTGTTCCACAGGCCCGGCTCCAGCTCCGTCGTGGTCTGGTTGCGCTGACTGGCCCGCGGTGCGGCGATGGCGTCGACCAGCGGCAGGCCCCGGTCCAGGTGCCCCAGCAGGGTCTGGAGCACGGTGGTGATGATGGTCGCGCCGCCCGGGGAGCCCACCGCCAGGACCGGACGCCCGTCCTGCAGCACGATGGTCGGGGACATCGACGAGCGCGGCCGCTTGCCGGGGCCGGGCAGGTTCGGGTCCGGGACGCCGGGCGCGGCCGGGGCGAAGGAGAAGTCGGTCAGTTCGTTGTTGAGCAGGAAGCCGCGCCCGGGCACGGTGATCGCGCTGCCGCCGGTGGACTCGATGGTCAGGGTGTACGAGACCACGTTGCCCCAGCGGTCGGCCACCGTCAGGTGCGTGGTGTTCTCGCCTTCGTACGTGGTCGGGGCCACCTGCCCGTTGTCCGCGCACGGCGCCGGATCGCGCGGGTTCCCGGGGGCCAGCGGGCTGGTCAGGGCCCGGGCCGGGTCGATGAGGCAGCCGCGCGTGTCGGCGTACCGCTGCGAGAGCAGCTCCCGGGTCGGGACGGATTCGGCGGCCGGGTCGCCGACCCAGCGGCCGCGGTCGGCGAAGGAGATCCGCGAGGCCTCGATGAAGCGGTGCAGGTACTGCGTCTCGGACAGCTTCGAGAGGTCGGTGCGCTCCAGGATGTTCAGCGCCTCCCCGACGGTGGTGCCGCCGGAGGAGGACGGCGCCATGCTGTACACGTCGAGGCCGCGGTAGCCCACGCGGGTCGGCGCCTGCCGCTTGGTCTCGTACGCGCGCAGGTCCGCGGCGGTCAGGTCGCCGGGCCGCACGATCCGGGTGGCGGCCGGGTTCACCGGGGGTTTGCGGACGGCGCCGACGATCTCACCGGCGATCGGTCCGCGGTAGATCGCGGCGGGGCCCTTGCGGCCGAGCTCGGCGTAAGTGGCGGCCAGATCGGGGTTCTTGAAGGTCGAGCCGACGACCGGCAGGGCGCCGCCCGGCAGGAACAGCTTCGCCGTGGCCGGGAAGTCCTTGAACCGGTCCTCGTTCAGCTCTGTCTGGGCGCGGAAGGTGGTGTCGACGGCGAAGCCGTCACGGGCCAGCTTCTCGGCGGGCTTGAGGAGCGCGCCCAGCGGGCGGGTGCCCCAGGAGTCGAGGGCGCTCTGCCAGGTCGCCGGGGTGCCGGGTACGCCGACGGAACGGCCGCTGGTCTGGCCCTCGGCGAACGGGATGGGGACGCCGTTCTCCTGGAAGAGGGTGGCGGTGGCCGTCGCGGGGGCGGTCTCCCGGCCGTCGATGGTCTGCACGCGGCGGGACTCGGCGTCGTAGTAGACGAAGTAGCCGCCCCCGCCGATCCCGGCGGAGTAGGGCTCGGTGACCCCGAGCGCGGCGGCCGTCGCGACGGCGGCGTCCACCGCGTTGCCGCCCGAGCGCAGGACGGCGACGCCGGCCGCGCTGGCGTCGGCGTCGACACTGGCGACGGCTCCGCCGTAGCCGACGGCGACCGGCACCTTGGCCGGGGCGGCCGCGGCCGGGGGCGGGGCTGCGGCGCCGGTGGAGACGAGCGCCCCGGCGAGGGCGACGAGCGCTAACTGACGTGCGGCGGGACCACGCATCCGGTTCCTCCAGTCGACGGCCGGTCAGGCCTGGGAAGCGCAGCGTAACTTCACCGCACCCCCCGCGTCAGGAAGGCCGCCCGACGGCTACCATCCGCCGCATGGACGACGACGTGCGCAACATCGTGCTCGGGGTGGTGGCGACGGCCATCAGCGGTGGATTCGGGTGGTTCTCGCGGACCTACCTCTGGCGCCGCGCGCTGCGCCGCAAGCAGGCCTTCTTCGGGCTGCCGAACGGCTCGGACTGTCTGTTCGTGGTCAACCGGCAGATGGGCGGGACGGATTCGTCGCTGCACCGCAACGACGCCTTCGCGCTGCTGGAGATATCTTCACTGATCAAGGACTGCGGGGCGAACGTACAGATCGTCACGCACGACGCGGCCCGCCAGGGCTTCGGCGAGCGCGCCGAGTTCTGCGTCGGAGGGCCCGTCTCCAATGCCCGTACGACGGCGCACCTGATGTCCATGCTGCCGGGGGTGCGGGTGGACCTCTCGACCGAGTCCGGTCCGGACCGCGGGTCGATCAACGTCGGCGGGGAGACGTACCGGTGGCAGAAGGGCACGGTCGAGTACGTGCTGCTGGCCCGGCTGACGGCGGGTCCGCGGACCCGTCCGGTGTTCCTGCTGTCGGGGCAGACCGCCAACAGCAATCAGGCCGCGGCGCGTTACCTGGCCCGGCACCACGAACGCCTCGCCCGCACGTACGCGAACGACTCCTTCTGCGTCGTGCTCAAGGTGGTCAACTCCGATGCCTACGGCCCGGATGTGACGGAGCTGGTCGCGGACGTCACGCGGGCGGCCCGGACACCCGTAGCGGCAGACGCGTGATCCCGTTGATGAAGTTCGAGACCAACCGGCGCGGCTCCCCCGCCAGTTCGGGAGCCGGCATGGTGGTGCGCCACTCCTCGTAGAGGGTGCGCAGCTGGAGCCGGGCGAAGTGGGCGCCGAGGCAGACGTGCGGACCGTCGCCGAAGGAGACGTGCGGGTTGGGCGCGCGGCCCGGGTCCAGGCGTCCGGGGTCGGCGAAGACGCGCTCGTCGTGGTTGGCGGAGGCGTGGAAGACCACCACCTTGTCCCCGGCCCGGATCCGCTGCCCGGCCAGTTCGGTGTCGGCGGCGGCCGTGCGTCGGAAGCTGAGCACCGGCGGGTGGACGCGCAGGAGTTCCTCCACGGCCCGCTCCACCGGGACTCGGCCCCCGGCGAGTTGCCGGTACGCGTCGGGGGTGCGGGCCAGCGCGAGCAGGCCGCCGGGCGCGGCGCTGCGTACGGTGTCGTTGCCGGCGACGGTGAGCAGGAAGAAGAACATCTCCAGCTCGGCCGGCTCCAGCGGGGCCAGCGCCAGAGCGGTCATCACGTCCTCGCCGGGACGGGCGCGCTTGTACGCGGCCAGCTCCCGGGCGTACGCGAACATCTCGCCCAGCAGCGCCGGTGAGCGCGGGTTCAGCGGTTTGCCGTCGGGGCCGGCCGGCGGCTCCGGGGCGTCCTCGGGGTCCTGGTAGCCGATGACCCGCACGGTCCAGTCCAGCAGCAGCCCCCGGTCGGTGGCCGGGATGCCCAGCAGGTCGGTGAGGTTCAGCAGCGCGTACTCGTCGGTGACGGCGCGCACCAGGTCGCAGGTCCCGTCCTCGGCTCCGTCGCGGGCGGCGCGCAGCAGCGTACGGGCCCGCTCGCGGATGCGGCCCGCGAAGGCGTCCACGCGCGCCGGGGTGAAGGCGCGGGAGACGAGCCGGCGCAGCCTCCCGTGGTCGGCGCCGGCCCCGCCGGGGTCCTGGTTGAGCATGGTGCGCCGCAGGAACGGCAGGTCGGCGGGGTCGGGGTCGCGGATCTGGGTGGCGCCGAGCCAGGAGGAGTACGCGCGGTGGTCGCGCAGGACCCGTACGACGTCGGCGTGGCGGGTGACGGCCCAGAAGCCGGGGCCCGCGGGCCAGCCCAGGACCTCCGATTCCGCCTGCCAGGCCACCGGGCGGGTGTCGCGCAGCAGACGGTAGCGCGCGTGGGGGATGCCCTCGGCGTAGAGCCGCGGGTCGAAGACGTCGGGGGCATCGCAGACGGCGGGGGCATCGGAGACGTCAGGGGCGTCCGCGGCATGGTCCATGGGGCCACCGTGACGGTGCCCGGCCCCGGCGGCAAGAGCGCCTTCAGCCCTTGAGGTCGCACTGGGCGGGGCCGAGGCTGGTGTCGGTGCCCGTCACGGTGACGGGGCTGGCGGTGCCCGGGACGACGGCGAAGGCCAGGGTGCACACCACTTGGCGGCGGGCCAGCTCGGACAGGCGGCCGACGGCGAAGGGCAGCCTGACCGTCACCCCGTCGGTCGGCGAGTACTCGATCACCAGCGCATCCGGGTTCAGGTCGCCCGGCGAGGGCAGCTCGGTGGTGATTCCCGACTCGCGCGCGGTGCTGCTGGGGCCGACCAGCAGCGCCTTCACGAGCTGGGAGGAGTCCACCCCCGCCAGCAGCGGGTACGGGACCAGCCGCCCGCCGTCCGCGGAGACGAAGTAGAGGACGGGACCGCTGGCGGCGCCCGGTACCTGCACCTGCGCGGCATCGCCGCTGTCGATCACCCCGGTGGACTTGATCCCGCACCCGGCCAGCAGCAGCGCGCCGGCCAGGGCGGCCGCCACGGCGGCGGTCACCGCCTTCTCCCGGGTCATGCGCGGGCCTCCAGCGGCATGTCGACGGTGAAGACCGCTCCCCCGGCGGCCCCCTGGGCCGGGCCGCCCGCGGCGCGCAGGGTGCCGCCGTGCAGGCGTACGTTCTCCAGGGTGATGGCGAGCCCGAGGCCGCTGCCCGCGGAGCGGGTGCGGGCCGCGTCGGCCTTGAAGAAGCGGTCGAAGATGTGCGGCAGCACCTCGGGGGCGATGCCGGGACCGCTGTCGGCGACCTCGACGATCAGCCGCTCGCCCTCCGGGTGCGGTCCGGTCCGTACGGTGATCCGCACCGGGGCGTTGCCGTGCCGCAGGGCGTTGCCGACGAGGTTGGCGAGGACCACGTCGAAGCGGCGCGGGTCGAGCCGGGCGCGGACCCCCCGCGGCAGGTCGGTGACGACGCGGTCGTCGTCCCAGTGCCGGCGTTCCAGGGTCTTGCCCACGGCCTCGGCGATGTCCACGTCGTCGAGGTTCAGTTCGGCGGCGCGGGCGTCGAAGCGGGAGATCTCCATGAGGTCCTCGACGAGTACGGCGAGCTTTCCCGTCTCGGCGCTGATCAGGCGCAGGGCCTTGGCGGTGTCGGGGTCGAGGTCGAGGCACTCGGCGTCCTCGTCGAGCACCTCGGTGACGGCGAGCATCCCGGCGAGCGGGGTGCGCAGTTCGTGGGAGACGTCGGAGGCGAAGCGGCGGGCCCGGGCCTCCGCCTCACGGAGCTCGCTGACCGACTGTTCGAGGGCGCGGGCCGTCTCGTTGAAGGTGCGGGCCAGTCCGGCGAGTTCGTCGGCGCCCTTGACCTCGATACGGGTGTCGAGGCGGCCGCGGCCCAGCCGCTCGGCGGCCCGGCGCATGTCCCGTACCGGCCGCAGCACGCTGCGCGCGGCCAGCAGGGCCGGGATGACGGCGATGGCGAGGCCCGGTACGGCGCCCTGTTGGGCGGCGTCGACCATGGCCTGGACGGTCCGGTTCTCCTCGATCAGCGGCATGCTGGCGAAGAAGACGGCCCCGGTGGGCTCGCTCACCCCCCCGTGGGTGAAGACGGCCGCGACGCCGACGGTGAGGTACGGGGTGCCGCCGTGGTCCTCGACGCGCTGGAAGGCGCCGTGCTGGTTCTTGCGCACCTTCTCGCGGAGGTCGTCGGTGATCACGGTGGAGGTGGGCTGGTTGAAGTTGGAGGAGACCCGCAGGGTGCCGTACTCCGCGAAGACGTTCCACGGGTGCGGTTTGCCGCGCTTGGCGAGGTCGACGACGATGCGCTTCAGCTCCTGCTGGTCCAGGGGCAGGTGGACGGCCTGCTGTTCGACCTGGTCGCGCAGGGTGCTGACGGCGGTGTCCTGGCTCTGCTTGAGGATCGCGGTGCGCGCCTGCTGGTAGGTGAGGGCGGCCGTGGTCACCGCGCTGATCGCGGCGACCAGCAGGAAGGCCGCGATCAGCCGGGTCCGCAGCCCCAGGGGTGTCATGCGTCTCACCGTCCGCCCCCTTACAGCGGACCGAAGCGGTAGCCGAAGCCGCGCACGGTCTGGATGTAGCGCGGGGCGGCGTCGGGCTCCTCGACCTTGTGGCGCAGCCGGCGGACGCAGGCGTCCACGAGCCGGGCGTCGGCGTGGTAGCTGTGCTCCCACACGTACTCCAGGAGCTGCTGGCGGGAGAAGACCTGCTCGGGCGAGGCCGACAGGTGCAGCAGGAGCTTGATCTCGCTGGGGGCGAGGGCGATGCGCTCGCCGTTCTTGGCGACGGTGAGGCCGGCGCGGTCGATGACGAGTTCGCCGTGCGACTCGACCTCGGGGCGGCCGCCCGAGGTGTCGGTGAGGCGGCGCAGCACGGCCTTGATCCGGGCCTCGATGACCTCGGTGCGGGCGGGCTTGACGATGTAGTCGTCGGCGCCGGCCTCCAGGCCGACGACTATGTCGAAGTCGTCGCCGCGCGCGGTCAGCATGATGATCGGGACCTGGCTGGTCTCGCGTATGCGGCGGCAGACCTGGACCCCGTTCATGCCCGGCAGCATCAGGTCGAGCAGGACCAGCTCGGGGTGGAAGCCGCCCATCAGGGCCAGTCCCGCCTCGCCGGTCTCGGCGGCGCTCACCTCGTGGCCGCGGCGGCGCAGGCCCAGACCCACCCCTTCCCGGATGGAAGGGTCGTCCTCGATCAGCAGTACGCGTGGCATCCGCTCAGTATCCCAAGGTGCTTCATGGCTTTCCTCCCGCTTGACGCCGGTCTTCGGCGGGCCCCCGGCCCGCCTTCCGCCGCAGGGAATCCAGCAGATCGGTGATCTCCGTCAGGCGCAGCGGCCCGGCGAGAAGGACGACGACGACGGCGATCACGATGGTTCCCGCCCCGACGGCGGCGAAGTCCCCCCATCCGTCGGCGGCGCGCGCCGCAGCGTACCCGATGGCCGCCGCGGGCACGCAGGCGATCAGCAGCCGGACGTGGGTGCGCAGGGCCGTGGCCCGGCGTTCGATACGGGTCCCGGGGCGCGGGCCGAGCCGCCGGGCGAGGGTGTACGCGGTCACGGCGGCGCCCGCGAACAGCGCGACGGAGTACGCCCCGGCCATGCCGGTGACCGCCCAGCGCGGGGGCAGCAGGACGTACGCGGCGGCCGAGAGCGCGGCGTTGAGGCCGGCGATGACCAGGTTCAGGAAGAAGGGGGTGCGGGTGTCGGACAGCGCGTAGAAGCCGCGGGAGAGCACGTACTGCGCGGAGAAGGCGATCAGGCCGGGCGCGAAGGCGATCAGCATGCCCGCCATGACCTCGATGTCGGCGGCGCCGGTGCGCCCGTACTCGAAGACGCTGCCCATCACCCAGGGGGCGAGGGCGGCGAAGAGTGCGGCGGCGGGGACGACGAGGGCAGCGCTGGAGCGCAGCGCGTACGAGATGTCCCTGCGCAGCGCGCCGGGCTCCCCGTCGGCGGCGGCCGCGCTCATCCTCGGCATCAGGGCGGTGACCAGGGAGACCGTGATGATGCCCTGCGGGACGATCCACAGCTGGTAGGCGTTGCTGTAGGCCGTGTAGCCGGCGCCGCCCGCGATGCCCGCCAGGTCGGCGTGCCGTCCGGTGGCGGTGGAGAGCCGGGTGACGACCCAGTACGCGAACTGGTTGGTGAGCACGAGCATCACCAGCCACCCCGCGTTGCGCAGCGGGCGGCCGAGGCCGCTGCCGCGCCAGTCGAAGCGGGGGCGCCAGCGGAAGCGGGCGGCGCGCAGCGAGGGGATCAGGGCGAGGGCCTGGATGACGATGCCGGCGGTGGTGCCGAGGCCGAGGAGGCGGGCCTCGCCGGCCGTCAGGCCGTCCGCCGCGTCGTGGGAGACGTAGAGGAAGAGCCCGAAGACACCGATGATCACGAAGTTGTTGAGGACCGGGGTCCACATCATGGCGCCGAACCGGCCGCGGGCGTTCAGTACCTGCCCGAGGAGGGTGAACAGGCCGTAGAAGAGGATCTGCGGGAGGCAGTAGCGGGCCAGGGCGACGGTCGTGCTCGCCTGGGTCCCGGTGTAGGGCGTGTACGCGGCGACGATCAGCGGCGCGGCCAGCACGGCGACGGCGGTCAGCACGACGAGCGCCACGGTGCAGGCGGTCAGCAGCCGGTCGGTGTAGGCGGCCCCGCCGTCCTTGTGCTCTCGGGCGGCCTTGACCAGCTCGGGCACGAAGACGGCGTTGAGCGCGCCGCCGATGAGCAGCATGTACAGGATGTTCGGGACGGTGTTGGCGACGGCGTAGCTGTCACCGAGCAGTCCGGTGCCCAGCGCCGCGACGACGACGGCGGAGCGGACGAAGCCGGTGGCGCGGGAGACGATCGAGCCGGCCGCCATGAGCGCACCGCTGCGCAGCACCGAGGTCTTTTCCGGTGCTGCGCCTGGTGCTGCGCCCTGGGCGGCCGACGGGCCCGGCGTACCTGCCTCGGCCGGTCTGGGGTCGGTCGTGGTCACCGGCGGGCCAGGTACGCCTGGAATGCCTTGTAGAGCGCCGTGTTGGTGTATCCGTCCATCGGGGTCTCCCACTCGCCGAGCGTTTCGACTACCTGTCCGCCGGTGCCGAGCTTCCAGCGCAGCAGCCCGAAAGAACGTTCGTCGGGGTCGAGGGTGGAGGGTACCCCGCGCATGTCGTATTCGTCGGCGCCGAGTGCGTGGGCGTCGCACATCATCCGCCACTGCAGGGCGTTGCTGGGGCGGACGTCACGGCGGTGGTCGGCGGAGGCGCCGGTCTGGTACCAGACCCGCCTCCCGGCCACGATCATGGTGTGGGCGGCGAGGATCTCGCCCTGGTGCACGCCGAGGTAGAGCCGCATCCGGCCGGGCTCCTCGGCGTTGAGGGCCTCGTACTGCTTCTGGTAGTACAACAGCGAGCGGCCGAGCCGGAAGCCGTCGCGCTCCTCGGTGATGCGCAGCAGCCGGTAGAACTCGGGCAGGTCGGCGGCGGTGCCGACGACCGTCTCGACGCCTGCCTTTGTGGCCTTGCGCACATTGCGCCGCCACTCCTGGTTGAGGCCGGACCACACGTCGTCGAGGGAGCGGTCGGCCAGTGGTACGCGGAAGACGTGGCGGGGCTGGGCGTCGCCGTCGTCCTCACCGCCGCAGCGCTTCCAACCGCGGGTGCGCAGCCGGTCGGCGAGGGCGGCGCCCACGGGGTCGACCTCGGTGGCCAGTACGTCGGACAGCTGGCGGCCCGGGCCGGTACCCGCCTTGACGGCGGCCGCGTCCCAGCGCCGGTAGGCGGGGGTGGGGCCGATGCGCACGGCGAAGGCCCCGGCGGACTTCAGGTGGCGCATGAGCGGGGTCAGCCACTGGTCGATGTGCGGGTCGGCCCAGTCGACCACGGGCCCTTCGGGAAGGTAGGCGAAGTATTTGCGGGTGCCCGGGAATTGGCGGTAGAGAACGAGCGCGCCCCCGGCTATTTCACCGTCCGGGTAGTGCCATCCGACTCTTTCGGAGCGCCAAAGGTCCTTTACCCGGGCCCAGGACGGGTACTGGAGGAAACTCGCCCGCCCGTGCCGCGAAAGGAAAGCCTGGTATTCCGCTACGGACAGGGAACGCACCTTCAGCTCCTGATCCTGGTGCTGGTGCTGGGGGGCGGGGGTCACGAGCAGTGCGCACACGCTGATCGGCCTTCCTGTACGTCCGGCAGGGGGATGCACAGGACTCTCACAGCCGTCCATGACCGATGTGCGCGGCGATTGTGACCGGACGATGACCGTTTCGCTGCGGTCCATGTCACAACCGAAAGGCCGATCTTTTCCTCGGATTGCGCAACCTAGAGTCGTACCATCCGCATCTTCATGTGCGAACGATCATTAATTGGAGGGGTTTTCGTTGAGCCGCACACGCCGTACCGCCCTGCCGCGCCGTCGGAGCCGTCATGTCCTCGTGGCGGGCACCGCACTTCTGGCCGCCGCTCTGACCGCCTGCGGCGGCGGCGATTCGGGCACCGCGGCGGGCGATGCCAAGTCGGAGCCGAAGAAGAAGTCCGACATGGCGATATCCGTGAACCTCACGGGTGATCAGGTCAAGGCCGGCGAGCCGGTGAAGGTGTCGATCGCCGACGGCAAGCTGGCGCTGGTGAAGGTGACGGACGCCAAGGGCGGGGAGCTGGCGGGCCAGATATCCCCCGACGGCAAGACCTGGACCTCGCAGCGCAACGCCTCTCCGGGCACCGATTACAAGGTCGAGGCGCAGAACACCGACAGCCAGAGCGCGGCCGCCCAGTTCAAGACCGGCGCCGCCGACAAGGTGAACAAGGTCTCGATCAACCTGCCCAAGGGCAGCACGGTGGGTGTCGGCATGCCGGTCTCGCTCGTCTTCGACAACCCGGTGAAGAACAAGGCCGAGGTCGAGAAGCAGCTGAAGGTGACCACCTCGAACAACACCGAGGGCTCCTGGGGCTGGTTCAAGGACTACTCGGGCAAGGACCGGGTGGACTGGCGGCCGAAGGAGTACTGGAAGTCGGGCACCGACGTGAAGGTCGACATGAACCTCAACGGTGTGGACTCGGGCCAGGGCGGCGGGCTGTTCGCCCGTGACTACAGCACCGAGTTCAAGATCGGCAAGGATCGCCGGATGGAGGTCAGCCTCGACGCGAAGAAGCTGTCGGTCAGCGAGGACGGCCAGGTGGTCAAGACGATCCCCATTTCCGCGGGTACGCCGGGCGGCCAGAAGGCTTCCTGGTCCGGGAAGATGGTGCTGATGTCGAAGGAGGGCACCATCCGGATGGATTCCCAGACGGTGGGCCTGGGCGACTCCTACGACAAGATGGTGGACTACTCGATGCGCCTGACCTGGTCGGGCATGTACGTGCACGCCGCGCCGTGGAACGCCGGCAACTTCGGCCGCGCCAACTCCAGTTCCGGCTGCGTGGGGATGAGCGACGCCAACGCCGCGGACTTCTACGCGCAGGTGCAGGTCGGGGACCCGTTCGAGGTGGTCGGCGGCGGCTCGAAGGGCAACGCGCCGATCGGCAACGGCTACGGCGAGTGGAACAAGTCCTGGGACGAGTGGAAGCAGTTGAGCGCGCTGGCCGGCGGCGGCTCCGGCGCCCAGAACGGCTGACCGCGCGACCGGACGGGGCGGCCGCGACCGACCGGCACCGGTCGGCACCGGTCGGCACCGACCGAGACCGACCGGGACTGACTATCGTTCAATCGTTACCAGTGCGTAACTTACCCATGGGTTACTTCCAGTAACCCCCTCCCGTTACCGTCGGGTCACTTTGACGACCGGCCCACGCGAGGAGCGATTGATGGTAGTCCGCACCACCACCGCAGCAGCCGTGGCAGCCCTGCTCGCGGCAGCCGCCCTGGGCCTGGCCCCCCACCAGGCCCAGGCGGCGCCCACGGCAGTCACCACCGCAGCGGCGACCACACCGGCCGAGCTCCGCTTCCACGACATCCCCGGCTCCGGCGGCATCACCCTCAAGGGCAACGTCTTCACCCCGGCCGGCGCCGAGCCCGGCCGCAAGTACCCGCTGATCGTGCTCCCCACCAGCTGGGGCATGCCGCAGATCGAATACATCGTCCAGGCCAAGAAGCTCGCCGACTCCGGCTACGTCGTGGTCAGTTACACCTCCCGCGGCTTCTGGCTCTCCGGCGGCGAGATCGAGACCGCCGGCCCCAAGGACATCGCCGACGTCTCCGCCGTGATCGACTGGGCCCTCGCCACCACCCCCGCCGACCCGGACCGCATCGGCCTGGGCGGGGTCTCGTACGGCGCCGGGATCAGCCTGCTGGCCTCCGCGCACGACGCCCGCATCAAGGCCGTGGTCGCGCTCAGCGGCTGGGCCGACCTCATCGAGTCCATCTACTCCGGCCGCACCCAGCACCTCCAGGCCGCCGGGATGCTCGGCGCCGCCGGCTTCCTCACGGGCCGGCCCGGCCCCGAACTCCAGCAGATCCTCGGCGACTTCCTCGGCTCGAAGCTGGACCGGGAACAGCAGATGATCGACTGGGGCAAGAAGCGCTCGGCCGCCGAGCAGGTGGACCGGATCAACGCCAACGGCGCCGCGATCATGCTCGGCAACGCATGGGGCGACACCATCTTCCCGCCCAACCAGTACGCGAAGTTCTTCGAGAAGCTGACCGGACCCAAACGCCTGGAGCTGCGCCCCGGCGACCACGCCACCGCCGAGGGCACCGGTCTGCTCGGCCTGCCCAACGACACCTGGACCAACGCCCACCGCTGGTTCGACCGCTACCTCAAGGGCGAGCGCAACGGCGTGGACGCCGAGGCCCCGGTGCAGATCAAGTCCCGCAGCAACGACGGGTACGAGGGCTACGCCGACTGGAAGGCGGTCGGCTCCGGCGGCGCCGAAAGACTCGCGCTCGCCGACAGCGAGCACCTCTTCGCCAATGTCGACTCCGGCGCCGACGGCGGGATCATCTTCCTGTCCAGCGTCCTCGACCAGTTCGCCCAGGCGCCCCCGGTCGCCTCCATCCCCCTCCTCCCCCGCGCCTTCGCCGCCGTCTGGCAGTCGCAGCGCCACGACGAGGAGCGCCGGGTGCGCGGCACGGTGAAGCTGCACACCACGCTCACGCCCACCAAGCCGGACGGCACCTTCGTCGCGTACCTCTACGACGTCGGCCCGCTCGGCATCGGCAAACTGATCACGAACGCCCCGTACACCTTCCACGACAAGGCGCCCGGCCAGTCCTTCGGGGTGGACCTGGAACTCTTCTCCACCGCCTACGACGTGCCCGCGGGGCACCGGCTCGCCCTGGTCGTCGACACCGTCGACCCGCTCTACATCGAGCACAACCCGACCGGCGCGCAGCTGACCTTCTCCTCGCCGCGCACCGATCCCAGCTACGTCTCGGTGCCGCTGCGCGAGCAGTGATCCACGGCTGCTGCCGGTCGCAGCATTAGTGCGGTCACAGCACTAGAGGAGCGTGCCCGGCAGCACCGTGCCCGGTTCGGCCGGGGCGATGTCGACCGCCTCGGTCTTGGGGTTGCGCCTCTGGCGCCGGGCCACCCAGGTGGCGAACCAGGAGAGCAGCATGCACATCCCGATGTAGATGGGGGAGATGATCATGACGACGGGGATGAAGGGCAGGTCGTAGTCGAGGTTCGAGGCGATCAGCTTGCCCGCGTGCAGGAACTCCTCGTAGGTGATCAGGAAGCCCAGCGAGGTGTCCTTCAGCGCCACCACCAGCTGGCTGATGATGGTGGGCAGCATCGCCCGGACCCCCTGCGGGGCGAGGACGTAGGTCATCACCTGGGCCTTGCGCATGCCCAGGGCGTACGCGGCTTCGCGCTGGCCCTTCTCGACCGAGTTGATGCCCGTACGGAAGACCTCCGCCAGCACCGAGCCGTTGTACAGGGTCAGGCCGGCCACCAGCGCGGGCAGCGGCTGCACCTTCAGCGCGACGAAGATGAAGAAGATCATCACCAGTACCGGCATGGCCCGGAAGAACTCCACGCACAGCGTCGCCAGCCAGCGCACCGGCCGGTGGATCGACAGCCGGCCCGTGGCGAGCACCGCGCCGAGCAGGAGCGAGAGCACCGAGGCGTACGCGAAGGCCTTGAGGGTGTTCCGCAAGCCCCTCAGCAGCAGCTCCTGGATGCCCTCGTACGCGAAGGGGCCCCACTTGGCGGCGGTGAACTGGTCGGTGTCGAAGAGCAGGTAGAGGAGCCAGCCGAGCAGTGCGAGGATCACCACGGTCGAGGCGATCCCGTACAGGAAGTGGCGCCGCCTGGCCCGGGGCCCGGGCAGGTCGTAGAGGGCGGTGGACTCGACGGCCCCCTGGAGCGCGTGCGCGGTCATCGGGCGACTCCGTAGCGCTTCTCCAGCACGTTGAAGAGCGCGCTGATGGACAGGGTGATGATCAGGTACCCGACAGCGATCCAGAAGAAGGTCCAGACGATGCTGTAGCCCAGCTCGTTGAGGGTCTTGTACGTGCCCAGCAGCTCGGTGACGCTGAAGGCGCCGGCGATCGCCGAGTTCTTGGCGAGGGCGATCAGGGTGGAGCCGATCGGCGGGATGACCGAGCGGAAGGCCTGCGGGAGCACGACGGCGCCCAGGGTCTGCCCGAAGGACATGCCGAGGCTGCGGGCCGCCTCGCCCTGGCCCTTGGGCACGGTGTTGATGCCCGAGCGCAGCACCTCGCAGATGAAGGCGGAGGTGTAGCAGCCGAGCGCGAGCACGGCGAAGAGCTGGAAGGGCAGCACGATCCCGAAGCGCGGCAGGCCCAGCAGCACCGCGAAGAAGAGCAGGGTCAGCGGGGTGTTGCGGAGCACGGTCACCCACACCGTGCCGAAGACGCGGAAGGAGCCGACGGGCGCCACGCGGAAGGAGGCCATCAGGAAGCCGAGGACCAGGGCGAGGAGCGAGGCGTAGACCGTCAGCTCCACGGTGCCGAGGAAGCCCTTTGCGTAGAGCGAGAAGTTCTCGGTGAGTACGTCCATGGCGGTGCGTTCTCCCCTCAGCCCGCCGGGTAGCGGTCGATGGCGGGCGGTTTCGGGGCCGGCTCGCCGGACAGGCCGAGCGTGGCCTCGTAGGCCTTCTTCCAGTTGCCGTCCTTCTCGTTCCGCTCGAGGGCGTCGTCGAGGGCGAAGCGGAGCGCGTTGTCGGCGCGCGGGACGCCGACGCCGTAGGGCTCCTCGGAGAACGGCTTGCCGACCACCTTCAGCTCTTCCGGGACCTTGGCCGCGTAGCCGAGGAGGATGGAGTCGTCGGTGGAGACGGCGTCGACCTGGTAGGTCAGCAGGTTGTCGACGCAGATCGAGTAGGTGTCGTACGCGACCAGGACGGCCCGGGGGAACTCCTTCTGGAGCCGCTGATAGGGGGTGGAGCCCGCGGCCGAGCAGACCTTCTTGCCTGCGAGGTCCTCGGGGCCCTTGATGTCCTTCTCCCCCTTGCGCACGAGCAGGGACTGGCCGGCCATGAAGTAGGGGCCGGCGAAGCCGACCTGCTTCTTGCGGTTGGCGTTGATCGTGTAGGTGCCGACGTAGAAGTCGATCTGGCCGTTCTGCAGGGCGGTCTCGCGGTTGGCGGAGGCGATGGTCTCGAACTCGATCGTCTTGGGGTCGAAGCCGAGCGAGGCCGACATCATCTTGGCGATCTCGATGTCGAAGCCGGAGTAGCGACCGCTGGCGGGGTCCTTCTGCCCCATGTACGGCTGGTCCTCCTTGGCGCCGACCACGAGGTGGCCGCGGCGCCTGGCCTTCTCCCAGGTGCGCGACTCGGGCAGCTGGAAGCCCGAGTCGATCCGGTACGTCGGCAGGTCCTCGGGCTGCGGACCCTTGACCGGGGGGCTGCCGGACTTGCCGCAGCCGGTGACGGCGCCGAGGAGCGCGAGGACGAGGACACAGGCGGACAGGAGCGGGCTGCGTGTACGGGTCATCGGGCCGGCCCCCTCAGTGCTTGAGGATCTTGGAGAGGAAGTCCCTGGCCCGGTCGCTCTCGGGGGCGGTGAAGAAGGCCTCCGGGGTGCGGTCCTCGACGATCCTTCCGTCGGCCATGAACACGACGCGGTTGGCCGCGGAGCGGGCGAAGCCCATCTCGTGCGTGACCACGACCATGGTCATGCCCTCGGTGGCGAGCTGCTGCATGACCTCCAGCACTTCGTTGATCATCTCCGGGTCGAGCGCGGAGGTGGGCTCGTCGAAGAGCAGCGCCTTGGGGCTCATGGCGAGGGCACGGGCGATGGCCACGCGCTGCTGCTGGCCGCCGGAGAGCTGGGCGGGGTACTTGTCGGCCTGGTTGGCGAGGCCGACGCGGTCCAGGAGCTCGCGGGAGCGCTTGTCGGCCTCGTCCTTCTTGCGCTTCCTGACCTTGGTCTGCGCCAGGGAGATGTTGGCGAGGACGGTCTTGTGGGCGAAGAGGTTGAAGGACTGGAAGACCATGCCGACCTCGGCGCGCAGTTCGGCCAGCTCCTTGCCCTCGTCGGGCAGCGGGCGTCCGTCGAGGAGGATGGTGCCCGATTCGATGGTCTCCAGCCGGTTGATGGCCCGGCACAGGGTCGATTTTCCGGAGCCGGAGGGGCCGATGACCACCACCACCTCCCCGCGGCCGACGGTGAGGTTGATGTCTTGGAGGACGTGCAGATCTCCGTAGTGCTTGTTGACGTCCCGCAGCTCGATCAACGGATCGACGGCCATACGCTGCCCTGCCCACTTGTCGGTGTGTCGAGGTCAGCGCAAACTATCCAGCCAGGAAGGGCACTTCGCCTCGACACGCCCTAAAAGCCGCATAAAGCCCACGGCGTGGTGAGATCGGCCGGATCAGCCCTCCGAGGCCTCGGCGTACGCCTGGCTCAGCTCCGGCGATCCCGTCATGGCCCACGACACTCCCGACTCGACGACGTTCAGCTCCCGCCCCGATGCCAGTCGGATGATCGGCTGACCGTTGGGCCACACCTGCCAGGCGGTTCCCGGGATGGTCCGGATGATCACGGTCCCGAGGTAGAAACCCGCGTCGTTGCCGAGCCACGGCACCACCTCGGGGTCCCGCCGCCAGCGTGGCATCAGCTGGTCGAGCGCCTCCAACGAGGCCGGGCTCCCGTCGAGTTCGAGGCCGGCCCGCCGCGCCTGATCGCGCAGCAGCTCACACTCGGCGAACAGCTCGTTGATGCCCTCGGGATCAACCGCGAGGGCGGCGGCGAGCCCCGCACCCCGTTCCGTTTCGTGTCGGTTCAGCCAGTTGTCCAGGAAAGGGATGTTCATACCGCCCAGACTGGCACCAGGATCCCCCGCTGGCCACAGGGCGCGCCTGGATCGGAGATGGACCCCGGCTCGCACGGACCGGGATGGTGGGTCCATGAGCGATCTGAACGCGACACCGCTTCCGCAGAAGTGCGATCAGCCGCGGTCGAGGTCGAGGTCCACGACGACCGGGGCGTGGTCGGACGCGCCCTTGCCCTTGCGCTCCTCGCGGTCGACGTACGCGTCGGTGACCGCCTTGGCGAACGGCGCGTTGCCGTAGACCAGGTCGATGCGCATGCCCCGGTTCTTCGGGAAGGCGAGCTGACGGTAGTCCCAGTAGGTGTACGGGCGGTCGTACTTGAGCGGGCGCGGTACGACATCGGACAGCCCGGCGGCCCGCAGCGCCTCCAGGGCGGCCCGCTCGGCCGGGGTGACGTGGGTGGCGCCCGCGAAGACCGCCGGGTCGTACACGTCCTCGTCGGTCGGGGCCACGTTGAAGTCGCCGAGCACGGCGAAGGGGCGCGGGCCCGACGCGTCCTCGGCGACGGCCGTGGCGAGGGAGCGGAACCAGTTCAGCTTGTAGCCGTAGTGGTCGTGCTCGACCTCGCGGCCGTTGGGCACGTACACGGACCACAAGCGCACCCCGCCGCAGGTGGCGGAGATGGCGCGGGGCTCTTGGACGCCTTCGTAGTCCGGGCCGTCGGGCAGCCCGAGCGTCACGTCGTCCAGGCCCACCCGGGAGATCAGGGCCACGCCGTTCCAGCGGCCGGTGGCATTGACGGCCGCCGTGTAGCCCAGCTCGCGCAGCTCGGCGTGCGGGAACTGCTCCGCGGAGCACTTGGTCTCCTGGACGCACAGGACATCGGTGCCGGAGCTCTCCAGCCAGGCCAGCAGGCGCGGCAGCCGGGCGGTGATCGAGTTGACGTTGAAGGTGGCGATACGCATGCGTCCCAACCTACCGCCCGGCACCGACAGTCACAGGTCGGTGGCGTCCCCGGCGGTGAGTCGGCTGTGCTCGGCGCCGGAGAGGGCGCCCAGGGAGGCGTCGTAGATGGGCCGGGCGAGGTCCGAGAGGTAGGCGTCGTGGATGTCGATGGCCCGGCGCGGCTTGACCTCACGGACGTAGTCGATCACCTCGGAGACCTTGTTCCAGGGGGCGTGCACCGGGATCATCAGCGTGTCCACCGGGGCCGCCGGCACGGTCAGCGCGTCCCCGGGGTGGAAGAGCGAACCGTCCACGAGGTAGCCGACATTGGTGACCCGCGGGATGTCCGGGTGGACCACCGCGTGCAGTTCGCCGTGCACCTGGACCTCGAATCCGGCGGCGGTGAAGGCATCGCCGTGGCCCACGGTGTGCACCCGGCCCGGATAGGCGGGGGCGAGCCGGTCGGCGACGCTGCGCAGCGTCCACAGCGCGGCGGCGGGGTTCGCGTCGAGGGCGGCCCGCAGCCGGCCCTCGTCGAAATGGTCGGGGTGTTCGTGCGTGACCAGCAGGACGTCCGCCCCCAGGCCCGCGTCGGATTCGCTGAAAACGCCCGGGTCGATGACGAGCACGCGCCCGTCCTTCTCCAGCTGGACACAGGAGTGCAACCGCTTCGTGAGCTTCATGATCCCAGGCTAAGGGCTGTCCCGTAATCCCCGGTGGGTCAGCGCACGGCGTCAGATGCGGTGCATCGCAAGGCGGAGGGGCGCCCCCATACTGGGCGTATTCGGGCGTTCCGACAACGCGGCGAGGTGCCGTAGCTGGCGTCGTGCGCCCGCCGGGGATTACGGGACGGCCCTTAGTGCTGTGGCCGGAAAGGTTTGCCGGGGCGGGGCAATACCGGCCGCCGCTTACGGAATGGCCGTGGAGACCACGTAGACCTTGGGGTTGTCCGGGTCCGTGAGGTCGACCGTGACGTCCCGCGTGGGCCGGGGGTTCGCCGGGTCCAGGGTGGTCCCGTACCAGGAGTTCTTCGGGCTCCAGCTCCAGCCCGCCACCGCCGCGTCGTGCGGGGAGATCGAGACCCCGCGGGTCAGCTCGGCCCGGCTGGAGCCGAGGTCCTTCAGGAAGGTGTCCAGCTGGGCCGGGGTGGCGGCGAACTGCACGAACAGCCGGCTGGTGTGCCAGTTGTTGGTCTCCAGGTACCCGACCCGCCAGGCCTGCGGCGGAATGGGGACCTCGTAGATGCTGCGCTGCACCTTCGACGGCCAGGCCGTGCGCACCTTGACGGCGCCGACCTTGGCCGCCTTGTCGCGGCCGCTCTGGCGGCTCTGCTGCGCGGAGACGGCCAGGTAGCCGGCCGGGACGCCGACCAGCAGCAGGATGATGATCGCGGTGACCCAGCGGCGCCGGACGACGTGCTTGCGGTCCTCGGCGGGCGGCGTCGGGGCGCCGCCGTCGGGTGCGGAGGCCTGCCGGGGCAGGGTGGGCGGGGGCGGGTTCACTGCTGTTCCTGGTCCTCGGGGGTGCCGGGGGTGATGTCGCGCCGGCCCAGTTGCGCGTAGCGCTCGTACCGCTCGACGCGCCGGCGCGTGGCGCGGCGGAAGCGGCGGGCGACGAGCCGGGCGAGGTCGGCGGCCCCGACCATGCCGGCCTCGGGGCCGAGCTGGGCCTTGGCGATGCGTGCCTCGGGGCGGTAGCCGCGGCCGGTGAGGTGGCGCCGGAAGGCGTCCCGGGCGGGGCCGATCAGCAGGTCGTCGGCGGCGCTGACGCCGCCGCCGATGACGAAGCACGACGGGTCGAGGGCGGCGGCGAGATTGGCGATGCCGACGCCGAGCCACTGGCCGATGTCCTGGAGGAGCTCGACGCACATGGCGTCGCCCTCGCGGGCCAGCTCGGTGATGAGCGGCCCGGTGATCTCGTGGACGTTGCCGCCGACCCTGGCGATGATGTTGTACGCCACCGGGGAGTCGGCGGCGGCCAGTTCGCGGGCCTCGCGGACCAGGGCGTTGCCGGAGCTGTACTGCTCCCAGCAGCCGCGGTTGCCGCAGGGGCAGCGGTGGCCGCCGGGGACGACCTGCATGTGGCCGAACTCGCCGGCCACCCCGTAGCGGCCGCGCTTGACCTGGCCGCCTTCGAGGATGGCCCCGCCGATGCCGGTGCCGAGCGTGATCATGACGAGGTGGTCCTCGCCGCGGCCGGCACCGAAGCGCCATTCGGCCCAGGCCGCGGTGTTGGCATCGTTGTCCACCATGACGGGGACCGCGAGCCGGGACTGGAGGGCGTCGCGCAGCGGCTCGTCGCGCCAGGCCAGGTGCGGGGCGAACAGGACGCGGGAGCGGTCGGCGTCGACCCAGCCGGCCGCGCCGATGCCCACCGCGTGGACGTCGTGCCGGTCGGAGAGGTCGAGGACCAGCTCGACGATGGTGTCCTCGACGACTTTGGGGCTCTTGGACTTGTCCGGGGTCTCGGCCCGGATCTTCTCCAGGATGATGCCGTCGGCGTCGACGACGCCGGCCATCACCTTGGTGCCGCCGATGTCGATGCCGACGGTCGGGACGCGCGGGGCGGTCAGGTGCGACCGGCGCTCACGGGTTCCGATGGTCCGCAGGACGGTGCCTCGCGCCGACCCCCGGTGGGCGAGCGTGAAGTCCCGGTACGTGCTCATCGAGTCGTGTCGTCCCTCATGGTTCGGTGGTGCCGGAAACGGCCTCAGGCCCTGATTCTGCCACTCGCTCCAGTTCGTGGCTCAGTTCGTCGAGCTCGGATCCACCCGCCATCTGCCGGGTGAGTTCGTCCAGGGTGATCGAGTCGCGGGTGTGGCTGCCCGCCATGGTGCCGCGCTTGAGGAGGACGAAGCGGTCCCCGACCAGGTGGGCGTGGTGCGGGTTGTGCGTGATCAGGACCACGCCGAGGCCCGCGTCGCGGGCGGCTGCGACGTACTTGAGGACCACGCCGGACTGCTTGACGCCGAGGGCGGCCGTCGGCTCGTCCAGGACGAGGACCTTCGCGCCGAAGTAGACGGCGCGGGCGATGGCCACGCACTGCCGTTCGCCGCCGGACAGGGTGCCGATGGGCTGGTCCACGTCGCGCAGGTCGATGCCCATGCGCAGGAGCTCGGCGCGGGTGGTCTCGCGCATGAACTCCACGTCGAGGCGGCGCAGGGGGCCGCGGCCCTTGGTGGGCTCGGAGCCGAGGAAGAAGTTCCGCCAGACGGGCATGAGCGGGACGACGGCGAGGTCCTGGTAGACGGTGGCGATGCCGTGGTCGAGGGCGGCGCGCGGGTTGGCGAGCACCGTCTCCTCCCCCTCGATCTCGAAGGAGCCGGCGTCGTGCCGGTGCAGCCCCGCGATGATCTTGATGAGGGTGGACTTGCCGGCGCCGTTGTCGCCCAGGACGCAGGTGATCTCGCCCGCCGAGACCTCCAGGGAGACGCCTTGGAGGGCGCGGATGTTGCCGTAGTACTTGCTGACGTCCGTCAGTTTCACCAGCGCGGTCACGTTGGTCGCGGTCACAGCTTTCGGGGTCACAGCCTTCGGTGTCACTTCGCCTCCGCCCGCTTGCGGACCCATGCGTTGAGCAGCGTGGCCAGCAGGAGCATCGCGCCGAGGAAGAACTTGAACCAGTCCGGGTTCCACTGGGCGTACACGATGCCGTTGCTGGTCATGCCGAAGATGAAGGCGCCGACGGCCGAGCCGATCGCCGAGCCGTAGCCGCCGGTCATCAGGCAGCCGCCGATGACGGCCGCGATGATGTACAGGAACTCGTTGCCGACGCCCTCTCCGGACTGGACCACGTCGAACGAGAAGAGGATGTGCTGGCCGGAGATCCAGGCGCACAGGGCGACGCCCATGTACAGGCCGATACGGGTCTTCACGACGGGGACGCCGGTCGCGCGGGCCGCGTCCGCCCCGCCGCCCACCGCGAAGATCCAGTTCCCGGCGCGGGTGCGCAGCAGGATCCAGGTGGCCACGGCCACCAGGGCCAGCCACCACAGGACGGTGACCTTGAGGGTGACCGAACCGATGGTCCACTGCGAGGCGAAGAGCGCGCGGGCGGAGGAGAAGCCCTCCATGTCGGCGATGGTCTTGGTGGAGACCGAGCCGCTGATCAGCTTGGTGAAGCCGAGGTTCAGGCCGGTCAGCATCAGGAAGGTGCCGAGCGTGATGATGAAGCTCGGCAGCTTGGTACGGGTCAGCATGAACCCGTTGAAGAAGCCGATGGCCAGCGTGACCAGCAGGGACACCAGGACGCCGACCCAGACGTTGGCGGTCATCTGGTAGCTGAACATCGAGCTGAACAGCGCCGAGGTGGTGACCATGACGCCGGCGGACAGGTCGAACTCGCCGCCGATCATCAGCAGGGCCACCGGGACCGCCATGATCCCGATGGTGGAGGCCGAGTACAGGACCGTGCTCAGGCTGGAGGCCCGCAGGAAGCTGTCGGCGGCGAAGCAGAAGAAGACGAAGACGGCGGCGGCCCCGACGACCGCGCCCAGCTCGGGGCGGCCCAGCAGGCGGCGCGCCAGCGAGGTGGGGGCGAGCCGTTCGTCGACGGCGGAGGCGGTGGTCATCGGCTGCCCCGCTTGATGTACTCCTCCAGCTTGGCGGACTCGGCGGCGGTGACGATCTGCGGTCCGGTGAGCACCGGGCGGCCGCCGCCGAGCACGTCCGCGTTGTACCGGTAGAGCCAGAGCAGGTCGATCGCCTCGTAGCCCTGGAGGTAGGGCTGCTGGTCGACGGCGAAGCCGAGGGCGCCGGACTTCAGGTCGCGGGCGACCGACGCGTTGAGGTCGAAGGTGTCGACCTCGGCCTTGCTGCCCGCGGCGTCCTTCGCCTTGACGGCGGTGGGCGCGAAGGGCGCGCCGAGGGTGAGGATCGCGTCGATGGTCGGGTCGGCCTGGAGCTTGGCCTGGAGGGCGGCCTGGACGGAGGGCATGTTGGTGCCCTCGACGTACAGGTTCTCCATGGCTCCGCCGAAGGCCTTCTTCGCCCCGGCGCAGCGCTGCTCGTGGCCGACGTTGCCCTGCTCGTGCAGGACGCACACGGCGCGCTTCCTGCCGCGCTTGGTCAGCTCGGCGCCGACCGCCTCGCCCGCGACCTCCTCGTCCTGGCCGATGTGGGTCAGGGCCCCGTATTCGGCGGACCGGGCCGATCCGGAGTTGACCGTGACCACCGGGATGCCGGCCTTGACGGCCTTGGCGAGGACGTCCTTGAGGGCCTCGGGCTTGGCGAGGCTGACGATCAGCCCGTCGACCTTCTGGTCGATGGCGTTCTGTACGAACTGCGCCTGCTGCTGCGCCTGGTCGTCGTGGGCGTAGACGAAGTTGATGTTGTCCTTCGCCGCGGCTTCCTTGGCGCCCTTCTGCACGATGTCCCAGAAGGTGTCGCCATCGCCCGCGTGGGTGACCATCGCGAAGGTCCAGCGCGGCGTGGAGACCGCGGGACGGCCCGCCTCGGCCGCCTTCGCCCGCTCCTCGGCCCGCTTGCCGCCCGTACTGCTGCAGCCCACGAGGGAGGCTCCCAGTACCGCCGCGAGCACGGCGCCCACGACGCGTACCCCTGTCCGAACCCTAGCCACGTCTGCCGCGCCTTCCCTTGTCCTGCCACACTTGCCGGTCTTGAGAAATCCGGTCTTGAGAAATCGGTGCATTCCGTTTCCAGCCGCCCAGTATCCGTCACAGTGGACCATGCAAGGCCATCGGGGCCATCGCGAACCATCGTGGCCTTCGGGGGACAGAGCCGGGCAGATTGACAGCTCCCCCCGACGGGGTCACGTTGAGTGCATGCGCATCGGGCTCATCGGGACCGGCCGGATCGGGTCCTTCCACGCGGCGGCGCTGGCACGCCAGCCGCAGGCGGGCTCGCTCCTGCTCGCCGACGCCGATCCCGCGCGGGCGGCGCGCCTCGCCGACCGGCTCGGGGCCACCGCCGCGCCCACGGTCGAGCAGGTCTTCACCTGGGGCGTCGACGCGGTGGTGGTGGCCTGCGCCACCGACGGGCACCCGGATCTGGTCGTACGGGCGGTACGCGGCGGGCTGCCGGTGTTCTGCGAGAAGCCGTTGGCCCCGGACCTGGCCCGCACCCTGTCGGTGCTGCGCGAGGTGGAGGCGGCGGGCGGGGTGCTCCAGATGGGGTTCATGCGGCGCTTCGACGCCGGCTACCGCACGGCGCGGGATCTGGTCCGCTCGGGAGCGCTGGGGCGGCTGCACACCGTACGGACGATGACCGCGGATCCGGCGCCGCCGAGCGCCGAGTACCTGGCGACCTCGGGCGGGCTGTACCGGGACTGCCTGGTGCACGATTTCGACACGGTCCGCTGGGTGACCGGCCACGAGGTGGTGGAGGTGTACGCCGCCGGGTCGGACGCGGGGCCGGTCCGCTTCCGCGAGACGGGCGACATCGACACCGCCGCGGCCGTGCTCTCCCTGGACGACGGCACGCTCGTCACGGCCACGGGGACGCGGTGCAACGGCGCCGGCTACGACGTGCGGATGGAGCTGGCCGGGGAGCTGGACCAGGTTTCGGCCGGGCTGGACGACCGTACGCCGATCGCGTCGACCGAACCCCACGGTCCGCCCCCGGCGAGCAAGCCGTGGACGGGGTTCCTGGAGCGCTTCGGCCCGGCGTACGAGGCGGAGCTGACGGCTTTCGTCAGGCTGGTGCGGGGTGAGGGCCCCAACCCGTGCGACGGCCGGGAGGCGCTCGCCGCGCTCCGCGTCGCGGAGGCGTGCGAGCTGTCGCGGCGGGAGCGGCGCCGGGTGCGCCTGGAGGAGCTGCCGGATCTGCGGGTTCCGGGGCTCCCCGACCGGTAAGTGCGCGGGCATGGGGGCCACAGTAGGGCCGTGGATCACCGGGTGCGGGCGGTTTTCGACAATCTGTTCAGTCCGCGGCCCCGCCCGCGCTTCAGCCCGCCGCGCGCCGGCCCCAGGCGGTGCCGGCGAGCACCAGGACGACTCCGGCGAGGCCGGCCGGACCGAGGTGCTCCCCGCCGATCGCGATGCCGGCGGCGGCCGCCCACAGGGGTTCGGTGCCCAGCAGCAGGCTGACCCGGGAGGGGGAGGTGGCGCGTACGGCCCACATCTGCACGAAGAAGGCGAAGAGGGTGCAGAAGACGGAGAGGAACGCGAGCCCGGCCCACTCGGCGGCCCCGAAGTCCGCGGCCGCCTCCCACGGGGTGGCGCCCGTGCCCGGCAGGGTGGCGAGCACGGCGAAGACCAGCACGGCGGCGCCGAGCTGGACGGTGGTCAGGGAGAGCGAGTCGGCGTCCTGGACGGCCTTGATGCGGGCCATCAGCAGGACGTGCAGGGTCCGGGCGAGGGCGGCGCCGAGGATGAGCAGGTCACCGAGGCCGGGAGCGGCGAATCCCGCGCCCTGGGTGAGCAGCACGACTCCGGCGACGGAGACGGCGGCCGCGCCGAGGAAGGCGGGCGAGGGGGCGGTGCGGCGTACGGCGGCCTCGGCGAGCGGGGTGAAGATCATGGTCAGGCTGATGATCAGCCCGGCGTTGGTGGCCGAGGTGTGGACGACCCCGTAGGTCTCCAGCAGGAAGATCCCGCCGAGTACGAGCCCCAGCACGCCCGCGCCGCGCAGCTGGGCGGGGGCGAGCGCGCGCAGCCGCCGGCGGCCCGCGACCACCAGGACGGGCAGCACCAGGGCGAAGCGCAGGACCAGCACGGCCACCACGGTGTGGGCGGTGGTGATGCCCTTGGCCGCGAGGTAGCTGCCGCCCCACACGACGGCCACGGCCAGGACGGGCAGATCGGCGAACAGGCCCCTGCGGGGGGCGAGCGCGGGGGCCTGGCTTGCGAGGGCGGGCGATGTCACCGGGGGGTCCTCCAGCGGCGGGAAGCGGGTGGAGGCGTCGGCGGCTCGCACGGGTGCGGCCACGCTACCGGAGCATGATCACACCGGTCGAGGGATTTCCCGGCGGGCGCGAGGGCCGGCCCCGCCGGGTCAGCCGGGTCAGCCGGGTCAGCCGGGTCAGCCGGGTCAGCCGATGGTGCCGAAGACGGGGCGGCCGGTGGGCCGGTAGGTGTGGACGGCGATTCCGCTCGGGGTGGTGCGGGAGGCGACCAGTTCGCAGGCCGTCGGCAGGCCGCCGGTGGGGAACAGCCGGCGTCCCGTCCCCAGGAACACCGGGTACACCAGCAGGTTCAGCTCGTCGACCAGGTCCCGCGCCAGCAGCCACTGCGCGAGCAGGCCGCTCCCGTGCACCTGGAGCTCGCCGTCCAGCGCGTCCTTGACCCGCATGACCTCGGACTGCAGTTGCTCCCCGTCGAGCACGGTGGTGCCGGCCCACTCGGGCTCCTTCAGCGTGGCCGAAGCCACGTACTTGGGCAGCCCGTTCAGCCGGCTCGCGACGGGGTCGGCAGGGTCGGTGATCTTCGGCCAGTAGCCCGCGAAGATCTCGTACGTCCGGCGGCCGAGCAGGAACGCCCCGGCCCGGCCGAAGAGCTCGGTGACGAACTCCATCATGCCGTCGTCGACGTACGGCACGGCCCAGCCGCCGTAATCGAACCCGCCGCCGGTGTCCTCGTCGGGCCCGCCGGGGCCCTGCATCACGCCGTCGAGGGTCAGGAAGGTGGTGAGGGTCAGTTTTCCCATGGCTCCGCGCTCCTTGCTCGGTCGTCCTTATACGGCTTCAGACTCCCGGACCCCTGCGAACTCATCGGTGCGGCGCGCGAAAACGCCACGTCCGATTCCTGCCAGCGCCCGCCCCCGGACTCGCATTTCATTGAACTCGCAACCATTCAACGAGGAGGAACCCATGAGCGGATCTGTGGCACTGGTGACCGGCGGCAGCCGTGGGATCGGCGCGGCCGGCGCGCTGCGGCTGGCGCGGGACGGGTACGACGTCGCGATCACCTACGTGAACGACGCGCAGGCCGCGGCCGAGGTGGTCGGCAAGGTCGAGGCCCTCGGGCGGCGCGCGCTGGCCGTACGGGCCGACGCGGGCGACGCCGCGCAGGCCGTGGCGGCGGTGGAGGAGACCGTACGCACGCTCGGCCGGCTCGACGTACTGGTCAACAACGCCGGGGTGGGCGTGCTCGGCCCGCTCGACGGGCTCGGCCTCGCGGACGTGGACCGGGTGCTCGCGGTCAACGTACGGGGCACGTTCCTGACCGCGCAGGCGGCGGCCGGGCGGATGGGCCGCGGCGGCCGGATCATCACCATCGGCAGCTGCATGACCCAGCGGGTACCGGGGCCGGGCGGCACGCTGTACGCGATGAGCAAGGCGGCGCTGACCGGGCTGACCAAGGCGCTGGCCCGGGAGCTGGGCGAGCGCGGGATCACGGCCAACATCGTGCACCCCGGCCCGGTGGACACCGACATGAACCCCGCCGACGGGCCGTACGCGGACCCGCAGCGCGCGATGACGGCACTGGGCCGGTACGGCGCGCCGCGGGAGGTGGCCGCCGTGGTGGCGTTCCTCGCCGGGGAGGGAGCCGCGTACGTCACGGGCGCGGAGTTCGCGGTGGACGGCGGGCACGCGGCGTAGGCCGTTTCTTCCGGATCTCGCCTCGCCGGCGAGAAACCCAAGAAAACGCCCGGCCCCGCCCCCCCGGGGGGGGGGCGGGCCCATTCCCACGTCCGGTCAGGCGCGTTCCGCGCCGCCGGCCCTCCCCGGGGCGGCCCGGCCGA
>NZ_JBHWVJ010000091.1:0-29488 GCF_042736725.1 Streptomyces sp. NPDC060028
ACCGCCGCAGCCCTCACCATCTGGCTCCGCTCATGATCGGCCGGACAAGTCCTAGCCGCGCACGTGCAGCCCGAAACCTGAGCGGGCCGCGGGCTCCAGTCCCTCCTTCAGGTGCAGCGAGGGGATCTCGTAGTCACCGAAGTTCTGCCGCCGGAACGCGATCGGTTCGGTCGACTCCAGGGTGAGCAGCCGCTGCTCCCAGGCCTTGGCGACGTCCGGGTAGTCCTCGGCCGTCATCCGGTCGGTGCCGTACAGCACGAACGGCGGCAGCACCTCGATGCCCGGGTAGTAGAGGATGCCGTGGTGGATCGGGAACAGCAGATCGTCGATGGGGCCGTTGATCCCGCGCGCGGCGTAGTGCGACTCCGGGCCGCCGGCGGTCACCGACAGCAGGGCCTTCCTGCCCGCGAGGGTGCCTTCGCCGAAGCGCTCGCCGTACTTGGTGGCGCTGTGCTCGCCGACGCCGTACGCGAAGTGGTAGGTGAACACCCGGTCCACCCAGCCTTTGAGGATCGCGGGCATCGTGTACCACCACAGCGGGAACTGGAAGATGATCGTGTCGGCCCACAACAGCTTCTCCTGCTCGGCGCGCACGTCCGGGGTGAGCGTCCCGGCGTCGAAGGCCCGGCCCGAGTCCAGGGCGACCTTCAGCGGAGTTGAGGCGTCGGGGCCGTAGTCCGCGGCGTCGACGACCGCCTTCCAGTTCATCGCGTACAGATCGCTCACCCGTACCTCGTGCCCGGCGGTCTCCAATGTGGACACCGCGAGGTCCTTCAGCGAACTGTTGAGCGACTTCGGCTCCGGGTGGGCGTAGACGATCAGCGTCTTCATGGGAACTCCTTCGGATCAGGTGCCTCCGATTCTGGGCGCCGCGGCGCCCGGCATTCAGGGGCGCCTCTTCCATCGGACGGGACTTCCTGGTACTGGCAGGACCACCTTCGCGGGCACCACCGAGGCCATACTGGGGGGATGGACGATCTTGCGGGCTTCCTGCGGACCCGGCGTTCCCGGGTCGACCCGGCCGCCGTCGGCATCCCCACCGACAGCCGCCGCCGGGTCGAAGGGCTGCGCCGCGAAGAGGTCGCGCACCTGTCCGGAGTCAGCGTCGACTACTACGTACGCCTGGAGCAGGGCCGCGCGACCCAGCCCTCCGAGCAGGTCCTCGACGCGCTCGCCCGCGTCCTCGGCCTCGACGACACCGAACGCGGGCACCTCTACCGGCTCGCCCGGCAGCGCCGCCGCCGTGCGAAGGCGCCGGGCGGGCGGGTCCGGCCGGAGCTGCTGCGCGTCCTCGACCTGGTCGCCGACGCACCCGCGATGATCATGGACCACCGCCTGGACGTGCTCGCCGGGAACCGCCTCGCCGGGCTCCTCTTCGGCCGGCCGATGCCGGGCCTGAACATCGCCCGGCACATCTTCCTCGAGGAGACCGAGCGCGGCCTTTACGCGGACTGGGAGAACTGCACCCTTGACGTGGTCGGGCACCTGCGCCTGGCCGCCGGCCAATACCCCGAGGACCCCCGTCTGGCCTCGCTCATCGGCGAGCTGGCGATGGGCAGCGAGCGCTTCCGTCGCCTCTGGGCGCGCGCGGACGTGCGCGCCCGCACACATGGATGCAAGGCGTTTTGGCACCCGCTGGTCGGACTGCTGGAACTGCACCAGGAGAACTTCGCGCTGTCGGACGCATCAGGCATGGAGCTGCTGGTGCTGTCCGCGGCCCCCGGCAGCCCGGCCGAGGACGGGCTGCGCCTGCTCGCGGGCCTGGGCGCGGACGGCGGTGACGCGCATCCCGCGGTGAACGCTCAGGTCCGTGAGTAACTCAAGGCCCAGACCCGCTCACCCAGTACACGGTCGGACGAGTGGTGTTCGTAGCCCAGCGGGGCGAGGATCGGGAGGCAGGGCGTAGCCGTCGTAGCCGCCGGGCATGGCCGCGTGCACCTCCCTCCCGGTCAGCGGCGGCCGCATTCGGGACTCCGCCGTCAGGGCGTGGTGGTGCTCCACGGCTTCCCCAGCCACTGCGAGTTCTACCGCTCCGGCCGCGACCTGTTCGGCGAAGTCGATTGCTCGCCAAGAATGCGGCAGATCAGTCTTCGTCCGAACGGGACAGGGCTTCGGTGATCAGGCGGCTGGCGAAATCGGGGTCTTCGGTGATGCGGTTGATGTGCTCCGCGAGCAGGAAGGCGGTGGCTTCCAGGGGATTCATCTCCTCCTCGGTCCAGTCTCCGTACTGTTTGCGCCACAGGTTGGGGCTCAGCCCGGTGCCTGCAGCGATGACCAGGCCGGCCATGGTGGGGATGGCCTGGGGGCGAACGCTCTTGGGCATCCTGCGCAGCGTGGCCACGAGGTTGGGCACCACGTACTCGATGACGTCCTTGTCGTGTTCCTCATGAGCCTTCCGCAGCCACGTCATGAACATGAAGATGAGCGTGCACGCCCCGTCCAGCACGTCATCGACTCCCCTGGGGCCCAGCGAGGCGGTGAACTGGGCGACGAGCGCCTGTTGTTCCGGGTCGGCCCCGGTCCTGCCGTCGTGGATGCCCTTGAGCCGAGAGTCGATCATCATGAGCGCCGCACCCACATCGCCGACGGGAGCATGTTGGGGGTCGCAGGGCGATGACACGTAGTTCCTCCTGGTGAGCCGGTGAGCCGGTGAGCCGGTGAGGCGTGGGGACGGCAGCCCCTGGCTTCTTGTGTAGCCGGAGGCCAGGGGAGCTGTGGCCAGATCACCGGGGATTGGCGGCAATGAGCTGCGCTGGCCAGATTCGGTAGGTCCACGCGTTCGAGACGCGTGGCGGGTCAGCTCCAGGGTGCGGCCACGGTCCGTCAAGCGGCGGAACATGGCCCGGCGTTAACGGATCGAAGCGGTGCCCACCTTCCGCCTTCCGCCTTCCGCCCGCGGGCTCGACACAGAACTGCGGCCAGGTGGCGCGGCCGGCAGTCGCCGCCGATCAGCCCGTCGTCGACCAGCCAGGGAAGGGCCGGAAAGGGCCGTGTCGGCTGAGCTGCTCATGGGGAGATACGAGCGGTCCGGCAACTGAACGTAGTCAGGGAGTCACGTGCGGTGGAATCGGGCGTCCGTTGCGGCGCTGGGAGAACTGAGAGAAGTACGCAAGCAGTTGGAACGCCTGGACGATCCGACGGTGGGTCTGCGCGCGTTGCACGGCGAACTCGCGCAGATCCGCGTGGAGATCCAGGAGGTCGTCCAGAACGGTGTCACCGAGCTGCGCGGGGAGAACCGGGAGCTGCGCCGCCGTCAGGACAAGATGATCACCGACCTGCACGAGGGCCGGGAGGAAGTGCGGGAGGAAATAAGGCAGCTGCTCGAGCTCACCGGCATCCTGCGCGGCCTCGCCACAGTCACAGCACCGGCTGCCGTCCCGCAGCAGCCGCCGCCCGAGGCCGGGGCGGTCGCCCGTGCAGGCCAGGACGGCGAAGCGGACATCACCGAACCGTCCACGCGGCAGACAGCGCTCGACCGTGAAGACCAGGGGGAGAACATGGAGCACACCGAAGGGCAGGATCCGCGGAAGGCGACCGGGAGCGAGGCGGCGGAGGCCGACCTGAAGAACGCCATCGAGGCCGCGTACCGCGGCACGGCCACCAGGCCCGTGCCCGGGCCCACTGCCGCCGGACGGACGGCCGAACTCCAGCCCGAGGACCCGAAGGTCACGCACGGCGTCCTGCTGCTGAAGGCGGCCGGCGTGGCCTCGGCCGAGCTGGTCCTGCACCGCGACACCTGGGAGTTCGTCTCCGCCCTCGGCGTCAACCACGGCCACTTCCGTACCCCGCCCGCCGTAAAGGACGTCACGGAGGGCCGCATCCAGGCCGCCCTCTCGGGGCGCTCGCTCATCGCCGTCCTGATCGAGCTCTGGAACACGCGCACCACCGCCACCGTCCTGGGAGCCGACTGGGCTCTGGCCACCACGGCCTACCACCGGATTGCGGCGGAGCTCGCCGGCGCAGCCGGCTCCGGGGAAACCATCCGCATCACCTTGGACGACGGACTCGGCCAGGCCGGGATCGCCGAGGACTGAGGCACCCGCGGGGAGGTCCGCGCCCGTCGGGCCCGGCTGACCTGACAGACCGCCGGCCCGTACGGGTCCCGGGAGGTCTTGCAGACGGGATCGGCGGGTGGACGGCCACGCTCGCGGTCAGCGCCTCCTGGGCGGTCCTCGGAGCGCGGGAGGTGTCAGCGTCGCAGAGCCGTACGGAGCGTGAGTCCGTGGTGGCGCCGCAGCCGGTACAACTCCCAACAGGACAGGGCCGTCACCGTGACGGGGGCGCCGAGGATGAAGACCACCCGGGCGCCCGTCGGGACCTGGCCGTAGGCCCCGGTGATCACGTCCAGGAGTGCCATCTCCCACACCAGCACGCCGGCGAGGATCGGCGGCAGCACTTCGTGGATGTCGGCGGTGCGGAAGACGTGCACCAGCGACAGTCCGATGCCGTAGAGGGCGAAGCCGATCGACCAGAAGCACACCACGACGATGACGATCTTCCCGGGCAGCCCCACGGCGTCCCGCAGACCCTGCAACTCCGGGGCCATGGCGAGGGCGGCGGTGCCCATGGACACCATGATGGCCAACACCGACCCGAGCGGGCGCAGGGCCCGACGCAGGTACACCCGGCGCAGCCCGTCCCGCGCGGCTGCCACGAAGGCGCCGACCACCACGGGGAAGGTACAGACGAGCACCAGGACGCTGGACCAGCTCTGGTCGAGGCGTTCGCTCGCCACGCCCTCGACGTCGGAGGCGCTCACGACGGCGTTGTAGGTGACCATCAGGCCCACCCAGGCTACGAGTCCCAGCCCGGTCCGCCACAACTGGAGCTTGCTGACCTCCCGGTCGTCGACGATTCCGGGGCGTGAGGGGCGGAAGGTCCGCTGGGCGGCGTACAGGGGGTTGTAGAGGCCGCGCAGGATCTTCCGGGCCCGCGACGGCTCTACGCGCGGGGGCGGAACCGGCGCGTACGGGTATCCCGGCGGCGGACCGGACTGGGCGTACGGGTATCCCGGCGGCGGACCGGACTGGGCGTACGGGTATCCCTGCGGGGGGACCGGTGGAGCGTAGGGGTGTCCCGGCGGCGGGTTCGCGGCGCCGCCCGCCGGGTCGCCGTACCCGCCGCTGCCATAGCCGCCGTTGCCGTACCCGCCGTTGCCGTACCCGCTCATGCCACGCACCCCCGATGTCCTGCCCGGTCGAACCAAGGCATCTTAAGGTCCTGTCCACCGCGGGGCCGTTCCGAACCCGTGCGGAGCGGTGCGCGGGAGGCCTCCTCGGCATCCGAACTCCACCCCCCCCCTGGGCAACGGCATCGCGGTGCCGGGTGCCGGGGCAGGCCGGCGGAAGCCACTGCGCGGCTTCACTCTCCGCGAGTGGCCTGGATGAGGAGGAGTGCGATGTCGTCGTGGCGCGGCGCGGATGCCGTGGCGTATTCGACGAGCGCGTCGGCGACATCGTCCATCGTCCGGCCTTCGAGGTGTGCGAGGTGGCGGGCGAGGTCGGCTGTGGTGTCGCCGATGTCCAGGCCGGGGACTTCGACGAGTCCGTCGGTGTACAGGGCGAGCATGCTGCCGGGGGGCAGAGGGATTTCGGTGGTCGGATAGCTGGCGTCGGCGTCGATGCCCAGCAACAGGCCAGGGGTCACGTGGAGGACTTCGGTGGATCCGTCGGCGTGGCGCAGGATCGGCGGAGGGTGTCCGGCGGTGGCGAGCTGCGCGCGGTGCTGTGCGAGGTCGATGTGGGCGATCAGGCAGCTGGTGAACAGCCCCGGGTCGAGGTCGACCAGGAGGCGGTTGGTGCGGGCGAGGACCTCGCCGGGGGGTGTGCCGGCGGTGGCGTGGGCGTGGACGGCGGTGCGGACCTGGCCCATGAGGGCGGCCGCGGTGATGCTGTGGCCCTGGACGTCGCCGATCGCGACGGTGACCGTGGTGTCGTCGCGGCGGATGAGGTCGTAGAAGTCGCCTCCGATCTCCATGCCGCGCCCGGCGGGACGGTAGCGGGCGGCCACGTCCAGGCCCTGGACGTGAGGAAGGGTGTGCGGGAGCAGGACCGCTTGCAGGGTGTGGGCGAGCTCGTGCTTGGTGTCGTAGAGGCGGGCGCGGTCCAGTGCCTGGGCGACGAGGCCCGCCAGTGAGGTCAGTACGGCGCGTTCGGCCGGGGTGAAGGGGTGGGGCTGGTCGTAGGCGAGGACGAGGGAGCCGACGACCCGGTCGGAGGCGATCAGCGGCAGGAAGGCCCAGGACGCCATGTTGTCCTGATGGACGGCCGAGGGGAACGCGCGCGCCAGCTCCGCGAAGCTCGCGAAGAAGGTGGGCACACCGGTGCTGAGGACCCGGGCCGTCGGCGTGGCGGCGGTCAGCGACTGGGCATCGAAACGGTCCATCAGCTCTGCGGTGTATCCGCGGTGGCCGATGATCCGGAGCCGGCCTTCTTCTGCTGTCAGCAGGGCCAAGGCCTGGGGGCCGAATGCGGGCACGATCTGGTCCGCGACGAGATCGACGACCTCTTTCACCCCGACGGCCTCGGTGAGGGCGGCAGCCAGGTGCATCAGATGGTAGAGGGAGGTCACGCCGCCCAGCTCCGCGGACGGCGGCGGATGCCGGCGTGCGTCTGGCGTCTCGGGGGCGGCGGCTGTCGGAGTGATGTGGACGCTGATACCGGAAGCGTCGGGGTACAGCTGGAAGGTCAGCCATTTGGCCGGTGGACGCAGCGCCGTGAAAGACGTGGGCTGGCGGCTGATCACCGCCGCCCGGTAATTCTCCTCGAAGACGGGATCGCGCATCCACCGCAGCACCTCCCAGGGCCGGGCACCCCGCAGGACCGTGGCGTCGGCCCCGACGAGCTCGGTCGCGGCGGAGTTGATGTACGTGATGCGGCCGTCCAGGTCCATGGCGCAGCAGCCCACCGGCAGGCGCTCGGCGAAGTTGACCACGGCCAGCGCCTCGTCGCGTCCGGGGGCGCGGGAGCTGGGCGGGGGCAGCACCCGCGGCGTGTCCACCGCCGGCGCCGGATGCCCGCTGTCGGCGGCCTGCCGCAGCAGCCCGGCCGCCGTGCGGCAGAAGGCGTCAACCGCCGCCAGATCGCCCGGGCTCAGTTCGGGCGGGCGCCAGATGGGCCAGAGCAGCACGAGGCCGCCCGACGCGGTGGTTCCGTTCATGATCGGGGCGGCGGCGAGCATGAAGTCATAGGGCAGCACGAGCCCGAGCCGGGGATAGCGTTGCGCGACCTCCTCCCGGCCGCGCAACCACACCAGGCGCCCCTCCCGTATGGCGTCCGCGACCGGGATCGATGCGCCGAGGTCGATCCGCGCCCACGGAGCAGTGATCTGCCCGGGGACTCCCGACACCACCGCCAGGTGCAGGACCCGCTCTCCGGGCGGAAGCAGATAGAGCAGAGCCACGGAAGCCTCGGTGACCCGGACCACCTCGGCCACGGCGGCGTCGAGCGGCTCCAGGCCGGGTCCTGCCGGGGAGGCGGCCGGCGGCTGCATGCCCTCACCGCCCTTGGGCAGCGGTCGGGGAGGTGCGCATGCGCCCGAAGCGGCTCCGGGCCGCCTCCGCGCTGATGTCCAGGCCGCGGGCCCGGCCGGCACGGGTCCGCGCCCGGTCCGCACCGCTGCGGCCGGCCCGGGCGAGGACGGGCGCGGGTGTGGGCTGTGCCTGCCGCTGCAGGGCCTGAAACTGCGGCATCAGGTCCGCGCCGGCCGGCACCCCCGCCCGCCGCCCGGCCGCCCCCGCGTGCTCGGGCGTCCGGGCGTCGCAGCACTCACACAGGCCGGCACCCATACGGCGACCATAGGCCCGCTGTACGGTGACGGCACCCCGACCATGGACAGGCGCGAGACCCCTCTGCCTGGGCGGCGCGGAGCCAGACGAGCGGCGTGCCCCCCTCCGGTGGGGCGGCACGGCACCGCCGGTTCCGTAGAGAACATCCGGTCAAAGACGTGTTGCCACGCGGATCAGGTCGGCGACCGCGCGAAGTCGGCTCTGCGACGGCCAGGCGATCACCGTTGTCACGGGCGGAGCATCCAGGACCGTCACGGCGGCGAGATCCCGGCGCAGGTCGGTGCCGGCCGACTCGGGCAGGATCACGGTGGTACGGCCGAGCGCGATGAGCTGGAAGAGCTGTGTCAGGTTCCGTACCTCTGCCCCCGGCCCTTACGGGTAGCTGCCGCCAGGGCCGGGCCAGCGAGCCATCGGGAGTTCCGGCAACGCGGTGACCTCGGCCACCCGGATCTGAGAGCGTCCGGCAAGTGGGTGGGAGGTGGGCAGGATCGCCACCTGTCCCTCGATGTACAGGGTTTCGGTGTCGAGTCCGACCGTCGAATCGAATGGCAAGTGCAGCAGAGCCACGTCGGCTTGCCCGTCCTGCAGCAATGTCTGTTGCTGATGGGCCGCGTGACCGCCGCAGCGCGGTTTTCCGCAGGACCACCCATGCCCGGACTCTCGGCGCCCTTGGCCTCGCCGCCGCCGCGCTCTTGGCCGCCACGGCCTGCGAGCCGAGCGACGACAAGGCCGGCGCCGCCGCGCCGACCGTCCCCCCGGCCTCCGCGTCCTCACCGGCGCCGGGCCGTCCGGGCGAGGCCGAGGGCGACCCCACGGGCATCGACGGCAACTGCCCCGACGACTACACCGACGTCAAGGTGGAGTGGGCCGTGCCACCCACGAAGGACGACTCGAAGCTCCTGCTGACCGTCACCAACATCAGCACCAAACCGTGCAAGCTGCGGACCTGTCCGGTACTCCGTCTGGAGGACGGCCACGGCCGGCTCGTGGGGGTCTTCGAGAACTCCAAACCGCAGACGGAGGTGACCCTCGCCCCCGGCAAGCAGGCGCACGCGGGACTGCTCCTGCGCCAGAGCAACAACGACGTCAGCACCCTGGTGAAGAACATGGCGCTCGCGCCGCACGGTCAGAGCCCCGACCACGACACGGGCGAGGGTGTGCTCCTGCAGATGCCGAAGGGCGGCGTGCACGTGGACGACAAGGCCCGCGTGACGTACTGGAACAGCAGCTCCGAAGCCGCCGTGTCGCCGCTGTTCCCCCACTGACAGGTCCGGCAGGTCGCCCGTCGGCTGCCGCCTCCGGGCACGCCCTGCTGCGGCGGAGCACCGCCATGCAGTGACACCACCCTGGCGACGTGGTAAACGTAATTCCGCAGGCCCTGGCTTCGGGCGGGCGTTAGGTTGGCCAGCGTGAACTTGCCGGGGTCGAGCTATCGGTATGTGGGACCGCCTGATCTGCGGGCTCTTGTCCGGCCGGAGGCTGAGGGTCGGAGCATCCGCTCGGCGACGGACTTCGACGACTGGGCTTCGGCTCTGACGGAAGCTGACCTGGCCGAACCGTTCACGTTCGTCATCGACTCGGCAGGTGTACTGCGGCTCGCGCCGCGCCGGAGCGAGCACGTGGTGTGTGCCGGCGGTGGCCCCGTTCTGAGTGCCGGAGAGATGAGCTTCCGCAAGGAGCCCGGGCGGTGGGTGGTCGGTGAGGTGAGTAACCAGTCGACCGGATACTGCCCGGATGTCAGCTCGTGGCCGGCCGTCGCGAAGGCTCTGGACGCGGCCGGGATCGAGCGCCCTTGGGGCTTCACTCACGAGGTGGTGTTCCGACGCTGTCCCGCCTGCGGTGAGCTCAACATCGTTCGGGAGGAGCACTTCGTGTGTGTTTTCTGTGACGAGGAACTGCCGCGGGAATGGAACGTGGACGGGGCTGCACGTTAGGGCACGGCCCGCTCGCCGCGCCGGTGCCCGGCGGGAAGCACCGTACTGGACGGCAGGTTGCAATCGTTTACGGACAGCCCTCACCCAGCCTGTTTGACGCAGGTCTGGTCCTTCGTCGGCAGTTTGCCGGTGGCCAGGTACCTGTTGACCTCGTTGTCCACGCACGTGTTGCCGTAGCGCCCGAAGAGGGCGTGTCGGTTGGCGCCCTCAAGGGTGACCAGCCTGGAGCTCGGCAGCAGGCTGTGCAGTTCGACGCTGCCCTTGTACGTGGTGCGCGGGTCGCCGGTGGCGGCCACGATCAGCGCCGAGACGTCGCGCCGTACCTGGGTGGGCTCCTCGCGCGGCCGGTCCCAGAAGGCGCAGGGGCCGATGTTGTTGGTCAGTGGGCCGAACAGCGGGTGCGCGGCCCGGTTGCGCTCGATGTCACGCCAGTAGAGCTGGGGATCGTGCGGGGCGGCCACGTCCCCGCAGATGATCGCGAGCTGCACGCCGGAGGGCTCGGCCCCGCCGTGGAGCATGTATCGAAGCGTCGCGGCGAACCTCGGTGACAGCGTGGTCGGCGCCGCTCCCTCTGCGGCCATGTGCAGTACGGAAAGCTGCTCGCCGAGGAATGCCCGCGTCGGGTCGGCGTCGTCCCCGATGCCCGTGAAGAGGAGAACCGGTACCTGGCTGTCGTCGATCCGGAAGGCATCGGCGCCGACACCGACGGTCAGCGGGCTGCGCGCGGACGCCGCCACCACGCGGTCCACGGTGGCGAGCACCTCCGCACGGGTGCGGCCGAGGCCGTAGGTGTCGTGGCGCTCCGCCGCCCAGGCGGCCCAGTCGGAGAGCGCCTTCTCGTTCTCGCGCTCGGAACCCTTCAAGAGCCGGGGGCGGTAGTCGCCAGGGTTGATCGCCCCGTCGAGCACCACCCGGTCGTAGCGGCCGGGGAACATTTGCGTGTAGACCGTGCCCAAGTAGGTGCCGTACGAGTAGCCCAGGTAGGAAATCTTCCGCTCGCCGAGCGCGCCGCGGATGACGTCCATGTCACGGGCCGTGTTGCGGGTACTGATGTGCGGGAGCACCGAGGCGCCGGCTGCACGGCACTTGTCGGCCAGGCTCTTCTGCAGGGTGACCTGGCGGTCGAAGGCCGCCCGGCTGGTTCCGGCCGAGAACCAGGCCACCCCGACGGGCCAGCCGCAGTCCAGTGGGGTGCTGCGGCCGACGAAGCGCGGGTCGAAGCCGATGATGTCGTAGCGCGCCCCGACGTCCTTCATCGCCTTGCGGACGTCCGGCGGTGACTCGACCGAGGGTCCGCCCGGGCCGCCGTTGTTCAGCAGGATCGAGCCGATGCGGTGGCGGGTGTCGGTCGCCTTGAGGCGGGACATCGCCACCGTGGTCGTGCGCCCCGCGGGGTCGGCGTAGTCCAGCGGCACGGTCAGGTCCGCGCACTGCACGCCGGCCTTGTCCAGATCGCGGCCCGCAGTGTCGGCGGGGCCCTTGACGCAGCTGCCCCAGCCGAGGTGCTGCCGGTAGTACCGGTCGAGCCCGGCCGCGGAGCCGTCCCTGGCGGGGGCCTGGGCGGTTGCGGCCAGGGCGGGGGAAGTGGTGAGGCAGGCGGCGAGGACGAGGCTCACGGCGAAGGCGCGGCGAGCGGCGGGGCCGGGGATGCTCACGGATCTCCTCGGGCGGCCGGGTACGTGTGATCGCATGCCCCGAGGCTAGGAACCGGCCCTGGTACGGCACATCGCCTGCGTGGCCGAGGCCCCTGGTCCCGCCCACCTCTCCCGCCGGGACTCTCGCCCCGGTCGGCCCTCCTCCTCGGGGAGGAGGCCTGGCGCCGTGATCCCGCAGCCGCCGGTCAGGCTGCTCCGACGGCGGAAAGCAGCGGACGGGCCTACCGCGCTGTACGCGGTAGGCCCGTCCGTAGCGGCGACGGAAACCGTCACCGTCGAGTGGTGGTCAGGCGGTTGAGGTCAGGATGCTGCTCCCTGGTTCGCCGGCGCCGGCCTGCGGTGTCCAATGCGGTTGTGCTGCGCTGCCCTCTTCGAGAGCGGTCTCTTCTTCCCTTCGTGGTGTGCTGTGGGCGCTGCCGGAGACGATGAGAGCGAGCAGGACCGCGGCGGCTTCGCTTTGCAGGATCCGGGCGGCCTGCCTCAGGCGGCGCGGGTCCGTGGCGGGGATGGACAGGGCCACGCACTCGGGGTTCGGGCCTGCGGTGATCGGGACCGCCGCGCACACCGTACCCAGTGCGTACTCCTGCATGTCGAGCAGCGGGGCGTTCGCCTGTCGTGTGTCGAGTTGGTGGAAGAGGGCCTGCGGGTTCGTGAGGGTGCGGGAGGTGAACCGGACGGGCTTGTGGCGGGACAGGTGGTCCATTCGGCCGTCGTAGTCGAGCTGTGTCAGCAGCGCCTTGCCAACCGCCGAGGCGTGTGCGGCGGCACGGAAGTCCACCCACTCCTCCACCACCGGCGCGGCAGGGCCATCGGCGTACTGGCTGATGGAAACCTCGCCGTCGGCATAGCGGGCGACGTACACGGCGGCGCCGACCGCATCCCGGACCCAGGCGAGGGTCTCCCGCAGACGCCCCCGCCCGTCCTCGTCGACTGATCCGGTCAGCAGCAGGGCCGCGCCGGCGACATACGCGTCGGGTGCGATGGCGGTGGCCAGGTTCGCCCGGATCAGCTGTTCCATGGTCCGGGCCAGGATCAGTTGGGGCAGCTGGGTTTCGCGGGCGATCTGCGTCAGGCTCACGCCGCCCGAGTAGCGATTGACGGCCTCGAGGACCCGGAGCGCCTGGTGGACGGATTCCAGCGCGGCCGGTGCTGGACGGCGCCCTTCCGGAGAGGTTCGGGCGGCGTGTGCCAGCTGTGGCTGTTTCAGTGCGTCAAGCGTCCATACGTTCGCCTCGTCCGCCAGGTGCAGCGGGTTGAGGCGTGCGTGCTGGGCGATGGCCACCGCGATCTGCGGGCCGGGGAGCGGGATCTCGCCTAAGTCCGGATCCTCGGACCAGAGCCACGCCGTAACGGCGCGTCGCAGTCGTGCGGGCAGCCGGTACGGGGGCCGCCCCGCCCGTCCCGGCCCGGTGGTGAGGACGGTGAGGTCCTGGGTGGTGATGGGTGGGGACGTCCAGATGACCGACGCGCTCAGTGCCGCCTCGAGGCCTGCCGGGATCTGCGGCAGGGGCGGCAGGTGTTCATCCGCGGACAGTGTCTTGGCCTGGCGCATCCAGTGGCGGGCCGTGGCGACTTCGGCGCGAGCGAGGTGGTGGAGGTACAGGCACTGGGCCGCGGTCTGCGAGCCGGCCCCGGCCGCGTACTGGAACCAGAACTGTGCACCCTCCATCCGGTCGGCCAGGTGCAGGAGGCAGGCGAACAGCAGGGCCGAGTCCACCCCGTGGGGCCATGAGTCGGCGTCCAGGGCGAGCTCGGCGAAGGCCCTGCTTTCCACCAGGGACCACGCCATGTCGTCCAGGCCCCGCGCCGCCCGCACATGGCAGGCGGCGTCCAGTACGAGGTCGTCCGACGCCACCGGCCCCGCCGCCGGCGTGGCGCCGCCGCCGGTGGTCCCGGTCGCCGAGCGGGCACGGTCCGCGGCGATCCGGCGGGCGATCCGACGCCGGGCCGCGCCCTCGTCGTAGCCGGCGTACTCCTCCACCAGTACCAGCGCCTCCTCCAGTGCTGCGTCCAACTCCTTCCACATCACGCCGTCGCGGTCCCGAGTCACATCGCTCACTGGTCCTTCTCCTCTCCAGGCGCCCAGGCCACCCCGAGTTTCTGGGACAGGGTTCGACGTGCTCCTCGGATGTGCGATCGGACCGTGGCGGGGGAAATCCCCATCATCCGGGCGACCGTGTCGTAGTCGTAGCCCAGCAGGAACGCCAGCAGCACCACGTCGTAATGCCGCTCGGACAGGCCCGCGATCGCCGCGTACAGGCCGAGTTTGGACTCCAGCAACTCCATCCGCTCTCTGGAAGAGCGACGTAATGCAGCGAACCAAGCTGTCTCCACCATGGCCCTCGGCCGGCCCAAGACCGTCAGCCGCCGCTCGACATGCTCACGCAACACCGCCCACGCGAAGCCGTGGAGGCTCGCCTCCTTCAAAGCCTGACGCCACACCTTCAACAAGAAGGTGAACACGTCATCGACAACATCCTCGGCATCCTGACGCGAACCCAACTGAAGGTGCGCATAGCGCAGATAGGCGCGGTGCTGCTGAGAATGGAAAGCGGTGAACTCCACCGGCAGGACACCGGCCAGCACGCTGGAGACCACCTTGTCCCCCGAGGGGTCGAACTCGCCTTCGCTCACACACTCCCCCACAGCTGCTCATCACCACCCGGACAAGCGGCTGACACCTCACGGTGGCGGGGTACGCGGACGGCACGGCGGCGGCCGGCCGAGAGCTCAGGCGCCCCCGGCCGAACCCCCGCGCCCAGCAGGCGCCGCACCACCCTGGTCACGTCACCGGCGACCACACCGACCACAGTGGCGATTATCAGGACGAGGGCGACCATCTCAACAACATTCACGTCGATGCGAAACCTTCCGGTGAAGTGAACGGAACGGGCCTGCCTGCCCCCGGTCCGGCAGCCACGGAGCATCAAGTGCTCCCAGGCACCACCCCATCGGAAAAGACGCCCGATCGTGCACGCCGGTCCCCAGAAATTTTCTGGAAAGGTCGCATTCGCTTCGCTTCACGCCCCTACACACCCGCGCACGCCCCTCACGCAGGGCCTTCGGTCAGGGGGTCGGGGCCGCGTCCACTTCTCTGTGCATACCCGCGCAAAGCGCCCAGACGATGAAGAGGTTGACGGCGACCAGCACCATGGCCCACAAGGGGTAGTACGGCACCCACAGGAAATTGGCGATCGCGCCCAGCCCGGCAACGGTGACACCGAAGAAGCGCGCCCACAGGGCGCCGCTGATCACGGCGCAGCCGGCGAAGATGAGGAGGATGCCCAGAATGACGTGTACCCAGCCCCAGCCCGCCAGGCTGAATTCGAACACGTAGTGGCGCGTCGCGAGGAACAGGTCGTCCTTGGCGACGGCCGCGATCCCTTCGAGGAGCGCCATCGCCCCACCGAAGATCATGAAGGCAGCTGCCAGGACGGTGGTACCGGATGTGGGCGCGTGCCAGGGACTCGGGTGTGCGTTGCTTTCGCGGGGTCTGCTGGCGTCACTGGCCATTTCGATCTCCATGGGTTGCAGAGCCGGCCTGGCATGCCGAGACCGGCGGGATCCCCCGTCTCAGCGTGTCACGGCAGCCATCCATCGGCATTCCGGCTTACGAGGCTCACGACCCCCGAGGATGATTCCGGCGCCGTGGAGATCACGACTGAGCCCGGGGAGGTGATCTTTACCTATGGCGTGGCGTGCCTGTGGGGCCCATGGTCTCCCGGTGCTGCGCCGTCCGTCTCGGGCGCGGCGGGCGCCATACGCACAGCCCGCCGCATCCCTGTTCCGGACGCACTTTTGTGTCCCGCTCGCCCGGCTACCGCGTCCCGAGTGGGGGCGCGAGGCGGTGGGCGCCCGCGGCCGGGGTGACGCAGAGGATGCGCGGGGGGCGGTGGCCGGCGGCGCCGAAGGCGGTCGTGACGGATACGCCCACCGCGTCCTCCTGTCCGGCTTCCACCAGTGCGATGACGGAACCTCCGAATCCGCCGCCCGTCATACGGGCTCCGAGCGCCCCGGCGCCCAGCGCGGCGGTCACGGCGAGGTCGGTCTCCGGGCAGGAGACGCGGTAGTCGTCACGGAGCGAAGCGTGGCCGGCGGTGAGGATCGGGCCGAGGGCCGCGACATCGCCCTCCCGCAGGCGGGAGACCGCCTCGGCGACCCGGGCGTTCTCGGTCACCACATGGCGTACCAGGGGCGCGAGTTCCGCCGGCAGGATCCGCAGGGCCCGCGCCAGTTCCCCGGGGGGCAGATCGCGCAGGGCGGGCAGGCCGAGCAGGGCGGCCGCGCGTTCGCAGCCCGCGCGCAGGGCGGCGTACGCCCCGTCGCCGAGGTCGTGGGAGACCCGGGTGTCGATCACCAGCAGTCGGAGCCCCTGGCCCTGGAGGTCGAAGGGCACCTGCCGGTGGTCCTGCGGGCTGCGGGCGTCGAGATGGAGGGCGGCCCCGGCGGTGCAGCAGACGGAGGCCATCTGGTCCATGATTCCGCAGGGGACGCCGGCGAAGGCGTTCTCCGCACGCTGGGCGATCCGGGCCAGTTCGGGCCCGGGCAGGCGCAGTCCGTACAGATCGTCGTACGCGACGGCGACCGCGCACTCCAGCGCGGCGGACGAGGAGAGGCCGGCGCCGGTGGGCACGGTGCTGTCGAAGTGGAGATCGGCGCCCCCGACCGGGTGTCCCGCCTCGGCGAGTGCCCAGACCACGCCCGCCGGGTAGGCGGCCCAGCCCGTCACGGCGTCGGGGTCCAGCGCGGCCACCGCCAGGTCGGTGATCCGGCCGTCGCCCTGCGCGCTGTGCAGCCGCAGCCGGCCGTCCGTACGGGCGCGCGCGGCGAGCAGGGTGGTGTGCGGGAGGGCCATCGGCAGGGCGAACCCGTCGTTGTAGTCGGTGTGTTCGCCGATCAGGTTGACCCGGCCCGGCGCCGCCCACATCCCGTCCGGGGGGCCGCCGAAGAGCCTTCGGAAGGTGTCCGCGGCCCGCTCCGCCCGGCTGTCTTCGTCCCATTCGAGCGTCTGGTTCACGACCGGGCCTCCCGCAGTTGCAGCGCGGCCGCCTCGGGGGCCACGTCGTTCATGAAGGCTTCCATCCCGGACTCCGTCCCCGCGAGGAACTTGAGCTTGTCCGGGGTCCGGCGGACGGTGAACAGCTCCAGGTGCAGGGCCAGTTCCGCGCCCTGGGTACGGGGCGCCTGGTGCCAGGCCGAGATGTACGGTGCGGGGACCGCCCGCTCCGGGTCCCCGGCCAGGGGGAACAGCCGGTCGAAGCGGCGCAGCAGGTCCAGGTAGATGCCCGGGAACTCGGCCCGCTCCGCCTCGGTGAGGCAGGTCAGGTCGGGGACGCGGCGGTGCGGGTAAAGGTGCACCTCGTACGGCCAGCGGGCGGCGTAGGGCACGAAGGCGGTCCAGTGCTCCCCCGCCGTCACCACGCGCTCGGTGGCGGCGCGGGCGTCCGCCAGCAGGTCCTCGAAGAGGTTGCGTCCGGTGGCGGCGCGGTGGGCGGCCGCTGCGGCGGTCATCTTGACGGTGCGCGGGGTGGCGTGGGAGAAGGCGTAGATCTGACCGTGCGGGTGGGCGAGCGTCACCCCGATCTCGGGCCCGCGGTTCTCGAAGCAGTACACCTGCTCCACGCCGGGGAGCGCGGAGAGCTCCGCGGTGCGGTCGGTCCATGCGTCGAGGACCAGGCGGGCCGCGGCCGGGGTGAGGTCGGCGAACCGGGCCTCGTGCTCCGGGGTGAAGCACACGACCTCGCAGCGTCCGGCCGTGCCGGCGAGCGAGGGGAAGCGATTCTCGAAGACCGCCACCTCGTAGTCGTCGGCGGGGATTTCGCTGAGCCGGCCGTCCCTGGAGGGGCAGAGCGGGCAGGCGCCGACGGGCGGCCGGTAGGTGCGGTCCTGCCGGTGGGAGGCGATGGTGATCCAGTCGCCGGTCGCCTCGTCCCGCCGCAGTTCCGGCCGGCTGCGTACGCGGTCCAGCGGGCGCAGGTCCGGCGCGTCGCGCACGGCGTTCTCGTCGCTGTCGAAGTAGATCAGTTCACGGCCGTCCGCGAGTTTCGCGAGTGTCTTCTTCACCCACCAAGAATAAACAACTTCAAACATGATCCGCTAGACTGAAGCCTGATTTTCCTCATGATTCAACAACATGCCCGTGCTATCTTGCTGCCTTCCGACCGGATCCGCCGATACCCGGGAGAGTGACCCGTGGCCGAGCAGGCTGCCCAACTGGCCCACCAGCGACGCGCGATCATCCTGGACGCGGTCCGGCGCGACGGCGCGGTACGCGTGGCGGACCTGGTCGGTCAGCTCGGTGTCTCGGACATGACCATCCGCCGGGACCTGGACGCCCTCGCCCGGCGCGGCGCCGTGGAGAAGGTCTACGGCGGGGCCGTCGCCCCGGCCGGGGCCAGCGGGCACGAGCCCGGATTCGACGCGAAGTCCGATCTTGAGGGCGACGCCAAGGCCGCCATCGCGGACACGGCCGCGGCCCTGGTGGAACCCGGCAGCGTGGTCGCGATCTCCGGTGGCACCACCGCGCACGCGGTCGCCGCCCGGCTCCTCGGCGTCCCGCGGCTCACGATCGTCACGAACTCCCTCCCGGTGGCGGAACTGGTACGGGCCGCCGGCCGGGACCCGGGAGCCGGGGCCCCCACCCTGCTGCTCACCGGCGGCTCCCCCACCCCCTCGGCGGCGCTGGTCGGCCCGCTCGCCGACCTCGCGATCGCCTCCATCCACGTGGACCTGCTCGTCCTCGGTGCCCACGGGGTGGCCCCGGAGGCCGGGCTGACCACCCCCAACCTCATGGAGGCCCAGACCAACCGGGCACTGGTCGCCTCGGCGCGGCGGGTCGCCGTCGTGGCCGACCACACCAAGTGGGGAGTGGTCGGGCTCAGTGGCTTCGCCGCGCTCGATCAGGCCGACTGGTTCGTGACCGACGCCGGCATGCCCGCCCCCGCCCGCGCCGCCCTCAGGGACGCGGTGGGCGAACTCCTCGTCGCAGGCGAGGAGCACTGAGCCCGGGCGGGCAGCCTGATCAGGCTCCGGCGCCGACTGCTCCCCCGGGAGCCGGCCCGGTCGTCGCCCGAATGACCAGTTCGGGGTCGAACAGCAGCTCCCCCGTCGGTACGTCGCGGTTGCTGACCAGCGCCAGCACGCTGCGGCCGACCTCCAGCGCCAGCCGGTCGGCCGGCTGGCGCACCGTGGTCAGCGGCGGATCCGTGAACTCGGTGATGGCCGCACCGTCGTAACCCACCACCGAGACGTCACCGGGCACCGAGCGGCCCTGGCGGCGGACGCCCCGGATCGCTCCGAGGGCCATGTAGTCGCTGGCCGCGACGATCGCGGTGGCGCCCAGGGCGAGGAGCGGGCCGACGGCGGCCTGGCCGCCCTCCACCGTGTACGACTGCCGTACCACCCAGCGCTCGGGGTCCTCGATGCCGCGCTTGGCCATGGCCTCCAGGAAGCCCCGTACCCGGCGGTCGGCGGGCTGGTTGCCGGCCGGTCCCGAGGCCATCCCGATCCTCCGGTGGCCCAGCCGGTGGAGGTGGTCGACGGCCAGCTCGGCGGCGAGCGCGTCGTCCGTGGAGAAGACCGGGGTGGGCACCCCGTCCGCGAACTCGCCGTTGATCCCGACATACGGGACCCGTCGCTGGCGCAGCAGTTCGTACGTCTCGGTGTCGGCGCCCTCGACCGTGTTGGACGCGGAGAGGAAGACGACGGCCGCGACACCCTTGTCGACGAGCGCGGAAATGAAGTCCCGCTCCTGCACTCCGCCGGGGAAGGCGGGGCACAGGACCGTCTTCAGTCCGTGCGGGGCAAGGGCCGACTCGATGCGCTCGGCCACATCGGCGAAGAACGGGTTGGAGACGAACTCGGTGATCACGGCCACCAGTTGGCCCTGTGTCTGCCGTTCGTAGCCGAGCTCCGCCATGGCCTGTTCGACCGCGTCCCGGGTCTTCTTCGACACGCCCTGGCGTCGGTTGATCACCCGGCTGACGGTCGCCTCGCTGACCTGGGCGAGAGCTGCGACCTCGGTGATCCCGACCTTCATCGCGGTCCTTCCGTGATCATGAGCGATGCCAGACCGCCGCGCGGCACGGCCAGCGAGTGCGGCCCCTCCGGCAGATACGTAGGCGGACCGTCCATGATACGGCCGTCGGGCCCGTGGACCACGCCGTGGATCCGGCCCCCGCCACCCTGCACCTCGACCATGAGCCGGTCCCGGTCCGAGCCGTTGACCAGGTGGAAGCGCCGGTACGCGGAGAAGTCCAGCGGGACGACCCGGTCGCCGTGCACGCTCAGCAGGCAGTGCTCCCCGGCGCTCGTCCGCACCAGCGGGTACAGCTCGTCGGGCCGGCCCGGCTCGACCTCCCCGTCCAGCAGCAGCTCACGGAGCAGCCGCCACTGCCGCAGCCAGAAGCCGACCGTCTCCCGGTGCTCCGCCGGTACGCGGTCCAGCCGTACGGAGATCTGCGGCACCGCGTGCAGGGCCCCGATCAACTGCCGGGCCACCGCGGCCACGGGCGCGTCGGGCGACCACAGGAGCATGTCGGAATGGACGGCGCCGCCCACGGCGAGGAGCGCGGTGTCCAGGGTGCGGACCCGGTTCGCGGTGGCGTCAGCCGGGCAGTCGAAGGAGCGCAGCATGTTGCCGAACGGAGCCATGCCGGGTCCCGTGTAGGGCTGGCGCAGCTCCAGCAGCAGGCCGGGGCGTACGGATTCCAGGGCCGCCCGCAGTTGCGACAGCAGGTCCACCATCGCCTGACCGACGTCGCCCGCGCCGTCGTCCGCGTACACCATGGCCTGGTCGAGGAAGTCGAGCTTGAGTCCGTCCAGTCCGTACGCCCGGACCAGCCGGACGCAGAGCCCGACCACGTGGTCCCGTACCTCGGGGCGGCGCGGGTCGAGCACGTGCGCGCCGGGCACGGTGGAGGCGGCGGGCGCGCAGTGGGCCCACTGGTCGTGGCAGGCGGCTTTGGGGCCGAGCAGCAGCGGCGCCACCCAGGCCAGGTAGCTCAGCCCGTGGGACCGGACCCGGGCCACGTGCCCGGCGAAGTCCGGGAACTTGACCGGGTCGGGCCGCCAGTCGCCGCAGCCCGCGTATCCGCGCCCGTGGCCCAGTTCCTGCCAGCCGTCGTCCAGGATCAGGGCGCCGCAGCCGAGGCCGGCGGCCAGTTCGGCCTGGGTCTCGACGGCGGCGGCGCTGACGTCCTGGTTGAAGGCGTACCAGGTGGAGTAGACGGGGGTGCGGGCGCCCTCGGGTACCGGCATGGGGGTGATCGCGGCGCCGAACCAGGCGCGCAGCGCCCGTGTGGCCACGGCCACGGACGGCGACCGGGGGACGAGCAGGATCCGGTGGGGCTGCCGTGAGGCGGGCAGGCGGAGGTGGACGACGTGCGTGTCGTTCTCCTCGGACACGCCGAAGCGCAGGGTCGCCTCGGGTACCGGGTCGGCCGCGGCGAAGGTCAGCAGGGTGGCCCCGGTGTGGTCGTAGAGACAGCCGGCGGCGTGTCCGTCGACCAGCGAGACCCGGGAGCGGCCCTCCCAGTCCGCGAGGAGGGTACGCTTCCAGGCGCCCTGGGGGTGCCAGTATCCGGCGGCGTCGCCGAGCGGCACGGAGAAGCGGATCTCGACGGGTGCGCCGTCGGCCCGTACTTCCAGCACGCGCAGTCCGCCGGTGAGTTCCCCGAGGGACCAGGCGGGGTGGACGCCGGGGACGTGGGCGAGGACGGCGAGCGAGACCCCGTCGAGCAGCGGCTCGTCGAAGGCGGGCGCCAGCCCCGCGGTGGTCACGGCCTCGGTGTCGTCCGCCGGGGTGGTGGTCTGCACGGTCACTCCTTCACGGCGCCGGCGAGCAGGCCGGACACGAACTGGCGCTGGAGCGTCAGGAATACGATGGCCATCGGGATGGCTGCGGCTGCGGTTCCGGCGAGGATCGCGCCGTAGTCGGTGTCGTCGAGGCCTTGGAGGGATGCCAGGGCCACCGGGATGGTGAACGAGGCGCTGTCGCGCAGGACGATCAGCGGCCAGATGAAGTCGTTCCACTGGTAGAGGAAGAGGAAGATCGTCAGGGCGGCCAGCGCGGGCCTCATGGGTGGGAGCACCACCTTCCAGAACAGCCTTAGTTCACCGCAGCCGTCGATGCGTCCCGCGTCGAGGAGTTCGTCGGGGAGCGCGGCCATCGCCTGGCGCATCAGGAAGATGCCGAAGGGCAGGGCCAGGTTGGGCATGATCACGGCCTGGTAGGTGTTCAGCCACCGCAGTTCGGCCATCATCTGGAAGAGCGGTACGAGGGTGACCTGTGCGGGGATCACGAGCCCGAGCATGAGCAGCCCGAACAGGCCTTCGCGGCCTCGGAAGCGGTACTTGGCGAAGCCGTATCCGGCCAGGGTGCAGACGGCTCCCGCGCACAGCGTGTAGACGACCGCGATGAACAGGGAGTTGAGGAGCACCCGACCGAACTGCGCCGTCTCCTGGAGCGTTTGCAGGTTGGCCGCCAGGTGGCCGCCGGGCAGCAACGGCGGCGGATTGTCGAAGATCTCATGGGAGCTGTGGGTGGCCGCGACCACGACCCAGTAGAAGGGCAGCACGACGGCGGCGAGGGCGATGGCGAGTCCGGAGGTCAGCAGGATGCTCCTGCCGCGGTGGCGGGCGGTCACGTCTTCTCCCCCAGGAGGCGGAACTGGATCACGCCGAGGATCCCGATGAGGACGGCCAGGGCGTAGGCGATGGCGGAGGCATATCCGAAGTCGAAGTACTTGAAGGCGTTCTGGTACAGGTACACGCCGATGGTCAGAGTGGCGTTGTCCGGGCCGCCGCCGGTGAGCACGTACGGCTCGTCGAAGACCTGCAGGGTGCCGATGGTGGAGAGCACCGTGGTGAGCAGCAGTGCGGGGCGCAGGCCCGGCAGGGTGACGTGCCGGAAGGACGTCCAGGCCCCGGCCCCGTCCACGGCCGCCGCGTCGTACAGCTCGGCGGGCACGGCCTGCAGGCGGGCGAGCAGGATCACCGCGTTGTAGCCGGTGTAGTGCCAGGTCAGTGCGAGACCGAGGGAGACCTTCGCCCACAGGGGGTCGGTCAGCCACGGCACGGCGTCCAGGCCGACGAGCTCCATCAGCCAGTTGACCAGCCCGAAGTCCTTGTTGAGCAGGACGGAGAAGATGACCCCGTAGGCGACCAGGCCGGTGACCATCGGCAGGAAGAAGCCCAGCCGGAAGACCGCGCGGCCGCGCAGCAGCCTGGAGTTCAGGGCCACGGCAAGCCCGGTGGCCAGGGCCAGCATGACCGGCACCTGGACGACGAGGATCACCGCGGTGTTCTTCAGGGCGGTCCAGAACAGCGAATCGCCCAGCAGCCTGGTGTAGTTGTCGGCTCCGACGAACTGCTCGGTCCCTCCGACGGACTTGTGGAGGCTGATCACGAACGACCGGACGATGGGGTAGATCTTGAAGGTGGCGAAGAGGAGGAGCGCGGGCAGCACGAAGAGGTACGGGGCGACGCGTCGGCGGGGCCGCGACCGCGCGGCCGTCCCCTTGGGGGGGACGGCCGCGGCGGCGCGGTCGGTGAGCGCCGCGGTCATCGGGAGACCTTGCGTCCGGTCTGCCGGCCGAGCTGATCGGCGGCCTCCTTGAGGACCTTCGCCGGGTCTGCGCCCGTCAGCAGCACCTTGGACTGGGCGTCGGTGACCAGCTTGAGGGCACGGGCGTAGTCGGCGGTGTAGTTGAAGGCGGGCGAGGGGGCCTTGAGGGCCTCCAGGAAGACCTCGCCCTTCTTCTGGCCGCTGAAGAAGGCCGAGGACTCATGGAAGACCGCGTCGTCGTAAGCCTTCATCAGGGCGGGGGCGATGCCCTTGCCCCGGTAGATCTGCACCTGGGAAGCCGGACGGGTGAGGACGAACTCTATGAAGGACCATGCGGCAGCCTGGTGTTTGCTGCTGCCCGCGACGGCGAGGTGTGTGGAGTTGACCGTGGTCGCGGTGGCGCCGCCGCGGCGCACGGCCGGGGGAAGCCGGACCTTCCACTTTCCCGCCTGATCGGGGACCTGCTCCTCGACGACGCCGCCGAACCAGGTGGGCATGGGCACGACGGCGTTGGTCCCCTGCTTCAGGGAGCTCATCAGGGTGTTCCAGCCGCCGGAGAGGTCGCTGACGAGGCCGGCGTCGTTCATCGTCTTGATGAGGGTCATGGCCTTCACGGCCTCCGGGGAGTCGAGCGTGATGTCCCCGGCGGAGTTGAAGTAGAAGGTGCCCTGGAGTTGCAGGAGCATCTGGAAGAAGTTGGCGGCGTCGGCCTGTGAGGCGGGCTTGTCGATGCCCAGCAGGTGGGCGCCGGTCTTCTGCTTGATCTCCTTGCCGGCCTCGATGGTCTCCTCCCAGGTCTGGAGGGCGCCGGCGTCGACGCCGGCCTTCTCGAAGAGGTCGGCCCGGTAGTAGAAGCCCGCCGAGTTCGCTTCCCAGGGAAGGGCGTTGACGCGCTTGCCGTCGGGGGACACGGTCTGCCACAGACCCTGGGCGAAGGCGTCCCGGTAGGCGTTCGCACCCAGCGGGCCGAGGTCGGCGAGGCCCGCGGGGAACTTCTCCACGTAGCCGGGCAGGTAGTCGATGCCGATGTGCAGGACGTCGGCGAGGCCCTGGCCTCCGGCCGCCAGGCCGGTGGTGATCTTGTCCCAGATCGCCGGGTTGCCGATGTCCTCGACCGTCACCTCGATCTCCGGGTACTTCTTGTTGAACTCCGGGACGAGGGCCTTCATCTGGACGGCCGGTCCCTGCCAGGACCAGACCGAGATCTTGCCCTTGTCCTTGTCGCCGGTGGTTCCGCCTTGGCCCGTGCCGCCGCCCGTGCCGGAGCACGCGGTCAGGCCGGTGAGCCCGGCTCCCGCGGCGATCGCGCCACCGAGCTGCAGCACTCTTCTTCGTTCCAGTTCCATACCTGACCCACCCCTGCTCGCACTGTTGCGGAAGCCGACTGGCCGGGACTGTAACAACGTCCAGTCACGTCTTGCAACCTTTCGATGAAAACTTTCAGTCTGATCCAGCAGACGAGTTTGGTAATGAGCATTGCAATCCATCAGATCTGGTTGCTAGCGTGCCGCGCGCCCAGCCCACCGCAGGCCGGTCGCCCCACCACAACCTGGGAGAACCCGATGACGCGTTCCCGTGTGTCGCTCCTGTCCGCCCTCGCCCTGCTCGCCCCGCTCACGCCACTCGCCCTCGGCGGCGCCGCCGAGGCCGCGCCCGCCTCACCCGCGGCGCCCGCGGCGTCGGCCGCGACGGCCGTGCCCGCCTCGCTCAACGTCTCCAATCCCGGCTTCGAACAGGGCGGCACGGGCTGGCGATTCACCGCCGGTACCGGGGTCGCCACGAACTACCCGCACGGCGGGGCTCGGCTCGCCTACCTCGACGGCGGACCGGGGATGAAGGTGTCCCAGACCGTGACGGCCACGGGGCGCGGGGTGTACGACATATCCGCCTGGATCGCGACGGGCGGGCCGAACGGCCGGTACGTCGCCCGCGTCAACGGCACCGTCGCCGCGGCCCAGACCCTGCCGAGCGCCTCCAACTACCGGCGCTACACGCTCAGCCGGATCGGCCTCGCACCCGGCGACACGCTGGAGATCGCCTTCGAGTCGGGGGACGGCTGGGTCAACGCCGACGACCTGATGCTCTCCCCCGCCTCCCCCGCGGACCCCCGGATCAGCTCCTCCGATCCGAAGATCGTCGAGATGTTCGACTGGTCCAAGCGGAAAGCCAACAGCTGGGTCCAACTCCCCGGCACCCAGGGCCCGCTCAACGTCGACGAGAACCACACCGGCGGCAGCGGCACCGGCACGTACGCCGCCTCCTACTGGGCGGGCTACGCCAACCGCAGCGGCTACTACTCCCGCGACATGGCCCACCAACTGGCCGGCGCCGAGGTCCTCGGCCTGCACGCGGAGAACAAGACCATGCTCCGCTCGTTCGCCGCGTCCGCCACCGCCGCGCACAAGTACTACCCGGCGTGGGCGCTCAACTTCGACGCGTCGACCTACCTCTCGATCGACTACAAGAGCCCCTCCAGCTTCGTCCGCGAGGTGCCCGCCACCTTCGAGCTGGTGCAGAAGTCCGAGGAGGCGTACCGCTGGAGCGGGGACCGCTCCTACCTCGAGGACCCGACGATGTGGGACTTCTACCGCCACGCCACCGACGAGTTCGTCACCCTGCACGACGGGCTCAAGAACAACGGCGCGGTCAAGGTCGCCGAGGGCACCGGCCGAGGCATCTTCCAGGGCACCGCCAGCTACAACGAGCAGAGCGGCGAGCCGCTCGCCGAGGCCGGCGACGCGATCGGCTCCCAGTACCAGGCGTACCTGGCGATGGCCTCCCTCGCCCGCGCCAAGGGGGACTGCGCGCTCGCCGACCGCTACGAGGCCAAGGCACGGGACCTGAAGGCGTACTTCAACTCGACCTGGAGCGGCACCGGTTCGGGCGCGGACATGGTCCGCGGCTACACCACGGACGGGCGCGCCCTGACCGGCTGGGGCAAGGAGAACAGCTGGTTCATGCCGATGAAGCAGATCGTCGACCCCGGCGCCCGCCGGGACGCCTACCTGGACTACATCGACGCGCAGGCCTCGGGCGCTGACCGGCCCACCAACATCGAGGCCCTGACGTACCTGCCGGACACCTTCTTCCGCAACAACCGCAACGACACCGCCTGGAAGTGGATGAAGCACGTCTACGACCTGAAGGACGTCCAGCACGTCAACACCAAGCAGGGCACCAACGGGGACTACCCCGAGGTCTCCTTCACCATGCTCGGCCAGACCGTCGAAGGCCTGATGGGAGTCGCTCCCAACGCGCCCGCGCACGCCCTGAGCACCCAGTCCCGGCTGCCGTCGGGCATGGACTGGCTACGGATCGACGACCTTCGGGTCGGCGACTCGGTGTTCTCCCTGCGCCACGACGGGGCGGCGAAGTCCTCGCTCACCCACGGCTCGGGCAGCTCCGCCTACGCCTGGGAGGCCCGCTTCCCCGGCACATACACCACGCTCAAGGTCGACGGGGTGGCCCAGCCGGCCCGTACCAAGGTGGTGGACGGGGTGACGTACACCTACGTCACCCCGTCCGTGGCCCCGGGCCGCACGGTCACGGTCCAGGTCGGCTGAGGCACGGCGGGGCCGGGAGCTGGGAGCCTGTGGGCGCCGCCGCTCGGGCGCCGGGTGGCGCCGGGTGGCGCCGGAGCGGCACGGGGCTACGCTGGAACTGCCAGTGATCGTTCCGGGCTGAGCACCGCGGATCGGAGAAGGGGGGTGGCAGCCCCCCGCCTCCTGGAGGTGCCATGCACCCCGCGCTGTCGCTGTGCGCCGCAGCACTCGTCGCCAGCACCGCTCTCGGCGGGGCCAACACGCCGCCGCCCAGTCCGGACGACCACAGGCTCTCCCGTTTCTACCAGCAGCGGATCGACTGGGGCCCGTGCCCGGCGTCCTACGACGCGTCCATGCGGTGCGGGCACCTCACGGTCCCGCTGGACTACACCGACCCCGCCAAGGGCACGGTCGATCTCGCGCTGACGCGGTTCCCGGCCACCGGTCACCCGCGCCTGGGCGCACTGGTCTTCAACTACGGAGGACCGGGAAGTGCCGGCGTGAGCACGCTCGCCGAGAGACTCCAAGACCTCCACCGCACCGAGCGCTACCGGGACCTCGCCGAGTCCTACGACCTCGTGGGCTTCGACCCCCGGGGGATCGGGCAGAGCGCACCGATCAGCTGCGGCGGCGCGCTTCCACTGCAGAATTCCGACGCCGCCGACGGGGCGGGCCTGCTGCGCGCCACGGAGGCGGCGCAGCGCGCCTGCCAGGCGCATTCGGGACCCGTCCTGCCGTACGTCGGCACGGTCAACGTCGCCCGGGACCTGGACGTGCTGCGCCAGGCCCTCGGGGAGAGGAAGCTGAACTACCTCGGCTGGTCCTACGGCACGCGGATCGGTGCCACGTACGCCGCGCAGTTCCCGCAACGCACCGGGCGGATGGTGCTCGACGGGGTGGACACCCTCTCCGATTCCCTGGCCGACCAGGCGTTGGACACCGCGCGGGGACGCCAACGCGCGTACGACGCCTTCCTGGACTGGTGCACCGACCTGCCGGGCTGTGTGTCCTCCGGTACGAACCGGACGGAGGCGAACGAGCGGACCGAGGCGCTCATCGCGCAGCTCGACGAGAAGCCGCTCGACGTGAAGGGCGGTGCGAAGTTCAGCGGGCGGGATCTGGCGCTCGCGCTCGTGAACAACCTGTACGCACCGCGGCAATGGCCCGATCTGGCCCGTGGGCTGGGGTCTCTGGTACGCGACCGGGGCCCCTCGGGGCTGCTCGAGTCCGCCGAGCCCGAGAGCGACAACGAGGCCGCCGCCTGGGCGGCCGTGAGCTGCGCCGACTACCCCGACCGGGGCGTCGGCGGTGACCCGAAGGCGTTCCAGCAGCAACTCGACAGGCTGCGGCCCGAGTTCCTCGACGTCTCCCGGATCTTCGGACCGGCTCAGCTCACCGAGATCGCCTTCTGTCACAGCTGGCCCGCGCCCGTCGACCCCACGGCCGACATCCGCCACGTCGACGCCCCGCCGATGCTCCTCGTCGGCGTCCGCGGCGACCCTGCCACCCCGTACCCGTGGACGGAGCAGACCGCCCGCGTGCTCGGCAACGCCGTCGTCCTCGACTACAAGGGCGAGGGGCACACCGGATTCGGCCGATCCGACTGTGTGAACCAGTACATCGAGCGCTACCTGCTGGAGGGAAGGCTGCCGCACTCGACGGCGGCGTGCCCCGCCGAGGCGGTCGACGCCGAGGGCCATGAGGCGGTCCGGCCCTCGTAGCACTCCTGCTTGCCCCGCCACGGGCAGTGCCGGAGCCGCGGGTCCCTCGCGGCTCCGGCAGGCGGTTGCCCGTGGGCCGGCCATGGCGGTGGCTTCGCCGGGCATGCGGGCGTCGCCCGTCTGGTGGACGCGCCGGGCGCCGAGCGCTCCCCTCACCTCCCGTCGCCCCCGACAGCCGACGCGGGTCGGCCGTGCAGCGGCGCTTTCCGGACGTTCGTACCGCCAGAGCCCCGCTTCGTGACAGCGGGCCGGTATTCGGGGCACCTGCGGCAGTGGCTGCAACGGGCAGCCGCGCGACACCACCACGCACAGGGAGGAACAGCCATGCTGATCACGGTCACCCGCTCCGGAGGCTTCGCCGGCTTCGAGAAGCTCCGCGCACTCGACACCTCGGACCGCGCGAACGCGGCAGAGCTGGAGGAACTCGCACGACGGGCCGTCTCCCCCGTGGCCGACGGCTACCACTACCGGATCACCGTCGACGACGACGTGCTCGACCTCCAGGACCCCACCCTCTCCGACGACCAGCGGACACTGATCCGCACCGTCCTCGGCGAAGGTGCCTGATCGGCAGCACGCCGTAGAGAAGACCCTGGACTTGAAACTGCCGGAACCGCGCCCGGCTCGTTCCCCTCGCAGACCACCCTGGGCCGCGCCCCGGCCCGCGCGAACATCCGCTCGGCCAGGGCGCGTTGCCAGTTCCCCGGCCCCGGCGAGACGAACGGCTCCCCGTCGAGGTCGGCCACCTCGACCCACTCCCGCCCGGCGAACCGGTGCCCCTCCGGCACCGCGAGCAGCACCTCCTCGCGCAGCACCTCCACCGAGGTGAGCCCCGGACCGTCGAGCGGCTGCGATGCCAGGCACATGTCCACCTCCCGCGCGCGGAGTTGGCGGGCCCATGGACTCCGCCGGCGTCTGCCGCAGCCGTACGTCCACCAGGGGATGCGCGGCGCGGAACGCGGACAGCAGCCCGGTCAACGTCAGCAGCGTCTCGGCGGCCACCGTCACGCTGCCGCCCTCCACGCGCCGCGCCGCCTCCTTCAATTCCAGCCGCTCGTTCTCCAGTTGGCCGTGCGCCCGGTCGACGCGGCGCAGAAAGGCCGCGCCGTGCTCGTTGAGCCGGATCCCGCGGCCCCGCCGGTCGAAGAGCGGCACCCCGAGCTCGGCCTCAAGCCGCGCGATCGTCCGGCTCACCGAAGGCTGGGCCACCGGCAGCTGAGTGACGAGCACCTAGTACTGCAACGGCGTTTGGCGTGACTGGTGGCCAGGTTGGTCGTTGGTCTG
>NZ_JBHWVJ010000092.1:0-29229 GCF_042736725.1 Streptomyces sp. NPDC060028
CGCCCCGGCCGCCGTCGGCCGCGCCGCGGGCACCGCCGCCGCCCGCCTTGGCGCCACCGCGGCCGTTGCGCTCGCCCTCGGGGCCCACGTCGTAGCGGCGCTCCTCGGGGCGCGGGTTGCGGGGGCGCTGGGGCGCCTGGTCACGGTCGCGGTCGCGGTCACGCGAGTCGGAGCCGCCCTGGTAGCCGCCGCCGGAGCCGCCACCCTGGTAGCCGCCGCCGGAGCCACCGCCGCGGTAGCCGCCTCCGCCGGAGGAGCTGCCACCGCGGTAGCCGCCCCCACCGGAGGAACTGCCGCCGCGGTAGCCACCGCCGCCCGAGCTGCCACCGCGGGAGCTACCGCCGCCCGAGCTGCCGCCGCGGTAGCCACCGCCGCCGGAGGAGCTGCCGCCGCGGGCGTTACCACGCCCGCCGCCACCGCCGCCGCTGCTGTTCCTGTTGCCGCCGCCGTTGCCGTTGCTTCGCATCAAAGTTCCGTCGTCTTGTCGTCTTCATCGGTGTCCGGTGCGTCCGGATCGAACGACGGAACACCCTCTTGGCTCTCGGCCTCGATCGCGTCCGCCTCGGGGAGGAAGGGCGCGAGCTCCGGGAGCTCATCCAGGCCGCGTAGGCCCATCCGCTCCAGAAAGTAGTTCGTCGTCCTGTACAGGATCGCACCTGTTTCGGGTTCCGTCCCCGCCTCCTCCACCAGACCGCGCTGCAGGAGGGTCCGCATGACCCCGTCACAGTTGACTCCGCGGACCGCCGAAACGCGCGAGCGGCTGACCGGCTGGCGGTACGCGACCACGGCCATCGTCTCCAGCGCGGCCTGCGTCAGCCGGGCCTGCTGGCCGTCCAGTACGAAGCGCTCGACGGCCGCCGAATACTCCGCGCGGGTGTAGAAGCGCCACCCGCCGGCGACGAGCCGCAGCTCGAAGCCGCGGCCCTGGACGGCGTAGTCGTCAGCGAGCTCGCGCAGCGCGTACGCCACCTCGCGCGGGGTCCGCTCCAGCACCTTGGCGAGGTGCGCCTCGGTCGCGGGCTCGTCCACGACCATGAGGACGGCCTCCAGGGCGGGCTTCAGCGCGAGGGCCGCCACGGCGCTCTTCGTCGTCATTCCTTGACCTCCACGATCCGGTCGAATTCGTCGGTCACCGTCGGCATCCCGTCGCCGTCCCCGCCGCTCCAGCGCACGGTGAGCGTTTGGAGGGCGTCCTCCTGGTCGAGGACCACGGCCTTCTCCCGGTAGAGCTCCAGGAGGGCCAGGAAGCGGGCGACGACCGTGAGGGTGTCGCCGGCGTCCTCGATGAGCTCCTGGAAGGTCGCCTCGCCGCGCGCCTTGAGGACCGCGACGACCAGTCCGGCCTGTTCCCGCACGCTGACCAGGGGTGCGTGGATGTGGTCGACGTACACCTGTGGCTTGGCCCGGGGCTGCATGGCCTTCACGGCCAGCCGGGCGAAACCCTCGGCGCCGATGCCGATGACCACCTCGGGCAGCAGCTCGGCGTGGTGCGGCTCCAGCCCGACGGTCCGGGGGTAGCGCCTGCCCTCGGCTTCGGCGCGGGCCTCGAAGATCTCGGCGACCTGCTTGTACGCCCGGTACTGGAGCAGCCGCGCGAAGAGCAGGTCCCGCGCCTCCAGCAGGGCGAGGTCGGCCTCGTCCTCGACCTCGGCGGCGGGCAGCAGCCGGGCGGCCTTCAGGTCGAGCAGGGTCGCGGCGACGACGAGGAACTCGGTCGTCTGATCCAGATCCCAGTCGGGCCCCATGGCCCGGATGTGCGCCATGAACTCGTCGGTGACCTTGGACAGCGCGACCTCGGTGACGTCCAGCTTGTGCCGCGAGATCAACTGCAACAGCAGATCGAACGGCCCCTCGAAGTTCGCCAACCGCAACCGGAACCGCCCATCGCCCCCGGCCCCGCCCGCCGTCTCGGACACCGGCCGCCCTCCGAGGGCCGTCCCGGGCCGGTGCGACCCCTCCCGGCCCGGGCCGCGAGCCGGCGACCCCTCCAAGCCCGGCACGGGGCTCGGCAGCGCCTCGGGACCCGCCAGAGCCCCCGGACCCACCGGATCCCCTCGCAGGGCCCACACGGCCCGCCCACCGGCCTCCTGGCCCCCGGGTCCGCGCCACGCCTCGCCCCCCACGGCCCGCGCAGCGAACTCGGCGGGGCTCGGCGACCCCTCGCCGACGGCGAGCCCCGCGCCCCGGCCAGCCCCCGCGCCGGCCACGCGCCGCGCAGCAGGCCCGCCAGGGGCCCCGGGGGTCTCCCCGCCGTCCCCCGCGCCCCCGGAGCCCTGGGCGGGCCCAGCACCCTCCGCCACCCCCGGGCCGGCCACGCGCCGCGCAGCGGGCACGTCAGGGGGTCCGGGGGTCTCCCCGGCAGCCACCGCGGCCCCGGAGCCCTCGGCGGCCCCAGCACCCTCGGCGTCCCCCGGGCCGGGCACGCGCCGCGCAGCGGGCACGTCAGGGGGTCCGGGGGTCTCCCCCCGGTTTCGGGAAGGGGCGGGATCGGGGAGAGCCTCCTCCCCGCCCGGTACGGGCGTGCCCGGGCCACGGCCCAGCAGGCGACGGGGCGGGCGGCCGGATTCGGCGGGAGAGGGCATCGCGGTCCAGGGTGGTGCGGAAGAGCGGCTGACGGGCCCAAGGCTGCCACGCGCCGCCGCCCAGGAGGCAGGACAGGGCCGGGAAACCTCCCGCACCCCAGGCGGGCAGCGGCTCAGCAGCCACGCACTGGGCAGGGGCACCGCCCACGCACCCGGTCGGGGGCAGCGGCTCAGCAGCCCAGCACAGCCACGCACCCGGCGGGGCCAGCGGCGCAACGGCCGCGCATCGGGCGGGGGAACCCGCCCGCGCACCCGGCGGGGCCAGCGGCTCAGCGGCAACGCACCCGCCGCGCACCCCGGCGGGGCCAGCGGATCAGCGGCCGCGCAGGCGGCGGACCAGGATGCTCGCGTCGCCGCGGGATTCCAGGTCCGCCAGGACCACCGCCACCGCCTCGCGGACGATGCGGCCGCGGTCCACCGCGAGACCGTGCTCGCCCCGCAGCACCAGCCGCGCGTGCTCCAGGTCCATGAGCTCCTCCGCGGAGACGTAGACCGTGATCTTCTCGTCGTGCCGCTCGCGCCCGCTCGGCCGCCGGTTCGCCCCGCGGCCCTGCCCCTTCCCCCGCCGAGCGGCAGCGGAAGCGGCAGCGGAAGCGGCACCGGAACCTTCCTGCGGCCGCCGCTGCGCGCCGACCGAGCCCTCCGTACCGGCCTCAGCCTCCCGGCTGCGGCCCTCCCCCGCCGTGCCCTGCGCCGACGCCGCCGCGTGCTCCGCGGCGGGCGACTCGTCCGTACCGCGCCGGGGCGAGGGCGCCTGGAGCGCCATCCCCCCGGTCGTACGGAAGAGTTCGTCGGCTCCGGGCAGACTCACTCGGCGGGACACCGGGCGAGCACCTCCCTGGCCAGCTGGCGATAGGCGGCGGCGCCGACGGAGTTGGACGCGTACGTGGTGATCGGCTCACCGGCGACCGTGGTCTCCGGGAAGCGCACCGTACGGCCGATGACCGTGTGGTAGACGTGGTCGTCGAAGGCCTCGACGACACGCGCCAGCACCTCACGGCTGTGCACCGTACGGGAGTCGTACATCGTGGCGAGGATGCCGTCGAGCTCCAGCTCCGGGTTGAGCCGCTCCTGCACCTTCTCGATGGTCTCGGTCAGCAGCGCCACACCACGCAGCGCGAAGAACTCGCACTCGAGCGGGACGATGACCTTGTGAGCCGCCGTCAGGGCGTTCACGGTCAGCAGACCGAGCGAGGGCTGACAGTCGATCACGATGTAGTCGTAGTCGGCCAGCAGGGGCTTGAGGGCCCGCTGGAGGGTCGACTCGCGCGCGACCTCGCTGACCAACTGCACTTCGGCAGCGGACAGGTCGATGTTGCTCGGCAGCAGGTCCATGTTCGGAACCGCGGTCTTGAGCAGCACCTCGTCGGCCGACATGCCCCGCTCCATGAGCAGGTTGTAGACCGTCAGGTCGAGTTCCATCGGATTGACGCCGAGACCCACGGACAGCGCGCCCTGCGGGTCGAAGTCGACGAGCAGCACACGGCGCCCGTACTCGGCGAGCGCGGCACCCAGGTTGATGGTCGACGTGGTCTTGCCCACGCCGCCCTTCTGGTTGCACATCGCGATGATCGTCGCCGGACCGTGGTCGGTCAGCGGACCCGGGATCGGGAAGTACGGCAGCGGCCGTCCGGTCGGGCCGATCCGCTCCCGGCGCTGGCGGGCAGCGTCGGGGGCGAGAGTGGCCGCGTACTCGGGGTCGGGCTCGTACTCCGCGTCCGGGTCGTAGAAGTGCCCTTCGGGCACCTTGTCATAGTCGGCGAAACCAGTGGGCTTTTCGCCGCTCAGGTCGCCGGCCCTGGAGTTCACGTCTAGGCCGTCCATGCTCTTTCGGGGCGTCGTCATGTGCTGGTGGTTTGCGAAGGTGCGGACTGCGACGGAGCCGACAGCTTCGAGCCCGGCAGGACCTTGACCCCGCGCAGCCGTCTCTGCTCGACCACCCCCAGGAGCAAATGTCGACTCATTCACAAGTCGTCTTACCTCCTCGGACGTGACCAGGACACTTATCGATAGGTCAGCGTGGCACCATGCCGACGGTTGGCGACTCTATGGCGTGTCACCGCTCAGCGGCAACACAATCCGTCGGACCCGGCACGATGTGTCGGCAACCGAACACCTCTCTGTCAAGGGCGTCCGAGCTGTCGCCGCGAAGTTTCGCGGGTGTGCGAAAGGGTTAAAGGGTTACGTTCGAGGCGAGTTGAACCGCCGTTCGGAGCCCCGCCCAAACGCGTCCGGCCGGACCTTGCGGGCAAGGTCCGGCCGGATACGTGAGATTGACGTCAGTCGTTGACGCCTTAGCCGAGAAGCGTGCTCAGCTCGAGGGTCTCGAGACCGTGGGCCTCGGCGACCGGACCGTAAACGACCTGGCCGTCATGGGTGTTGAGGCCCAGCGCGAGCGCGGGGTCACGACGCAGCGCCTCGGCCCAGCCGAGGTTCGCGAGCTGCACGATGTAGGGCAGCGTGGCGTTGGTCAGCGCGTAGGTGGAGGTGTTCGGCACCGCGCCCGGCATGTTGGCGACGCAGTAGAAGACCGAGTTGTGGACCTGGAAGGTCGGCTCGGCGTGGGTGGTCGGACGGGAGTCTTCGAAGCAGCCGCCCTGGTCGATCGCAATGTCGACAAGGACACTTCCGGGCTTCATCTTGGCGACGAGCTCGTTGGTGACCAGCTTCGGGGCCTTCGCACCCGGGATGAGCACCGCGCCGACGACGAGGTCGGCCTCGATGACGGCCTTCTCCAGCTCGAAGGCGTTGGAGACGATCGTCTTGATCTTCGTACCGAAGATCTTGTCGGCCTCACGGAGCTTGTTGATGTCGCGGTCCAGCAGGGTCACGTGGAAGCCCATGCCGACGGCGATCTGGACGGCGTTCCAGCCGGAGACGCCGCCGCCGATGACGACGCACTCGCCGGCGTGGGTGCCGGGGACGCCGCCCGGGAGCACGCCGCGGCCGCCGACCGAGCGCATCAGGTGGTAGGCGCCGACCTGCGGGGCCAGCCGGCCCGCGACCTCGGACATCGGGGCGAGCAGCGGGAGCGCGCGGTTGGCGAGCTCGACCGTCTCGTACGCGATGGCGGTGGTTCCGGACTCCAGGAGGGCGTCCGTGCACTCGCGGGAGGCCGCCAGGTGCAGGTAGGTGAAGAGCGTCTGGTCCTTGCGGAGGCGGTGGTACTCCTCCGCGATGGGCTCCTTGACCTTCAGCAGCAGGTCGGCGGTGGCCCAGACCTCGTCCGCGGTGCCGAGGATCTCGGCGCCGGCGGAGACGTACTCCGCGTCCGTGATCGAGGAGCCCACACCGGCGTTCTGCTCGATGAAGACCTGGTGGCCGCCCCGGACCAGCTCATGCACGCCGGCGGGCGTGATGGCGACCCGGAACTCGTTGTTCTTGACCTCGCGGGGGATGCCGACCTTCATCGTCGATCACGGTCCTTGGCTCAGGGGAAATTACGGCGTACTTCCATACATACCCGCCCACAAGAACGCGCAACGGGATGCACCACGGGATGCCGCGGTGAACCCAGTCTAATGAAGGATGAGTCGCTGTCTAGCCTTGCAAACGAATAATCTCAGTCGGAAGCACTGCGGATTTCGCAGGCTGCGGGGTCGTCTCCCAGCAATCTGTCGGCCGCGGACCGGTGCAGCCTCGCCGCCGCCGGGTCGCCGAGCCGGTCCAGCGTGTCGGCCAGGCGCACCTGCAGCGCGGCCTGAAGTCGCATGTCGCCGGCCCGGCGCGCGAGCTCCACCGCCTCCCGGCAGGTGTGCAGCGATTCCTCGGGCCGCCCGGCGTACTCCTGGACGCGCGCCATCTCGCTCAACGCCTTTGCCTGGCCCGGCACATCGGCCAGCTTCCGGTACCCCGCGGCGGCCGCCCGCCAGCTGCGCAGCGCGTCCCCGTACCGGCCCGCGTAGGTGTGTACGTTCCCGAGCCGTCCGTACAGTCGCGCCTCGTCCGCGCGCTCCCCCCTGGCGAGGGCCTGGGAGAGGGCCCGGCCGAACCAGTCGCAGGCCCGGTGCCAGTCCGCCAGCTCCTGGTACGCGCCGCCTACGGATTCCATCGCGCGGCCCGTCGCATACGGGTCTTTTGCCGCCCTCCCCGCGTCCAGCGCGGCCCGATACCGGTCGAGGGCCTCCTGGGTCCGCCCGGTTTCGGCGTCCAGATCGGCCAGGTTCAGCAGCGCCGCGGCCTGCTCGCGGTGGAGGTTGCGCCGCTCGGCGACGTCCAGGACCAGCTGGTGCAGCCCGTACAGCTCGGGGGCGGCCTCGGCGGTCCCGCGGTGCTGCGCCAGTGCCCGTACGAGGGCCGCGACGATCCGGCGGGCCAGGGTGTCCAGCCCGCCGTCGGCCACGGCGAGCGCGGCGGCCGCCGAGAGGGCGGGCAGCCGGGTGTCCAGCCAGGTGGCGGCGGCCCGCCGGTCGGCGAAGCGCAGGGCGCGCGGCAGACCGTCGAGGCGCTCCCGCACGAGGTCCTCGTCCTCCTCGGCCATGGCCCGGCAGGAGGTCAGCAGCCGTACGGTGCGCTCCAGCATCCGGGCCCGCGCCAGCTGGACCTCGGCAGGGCGCTCCTTGGCCTCCAGCAGGGCCTGGAGCAGGGGTGCGAGGCAGCCGGGCAGCAGGAACAGCCCGTCGTGGCCGTGCCGCAGGAGACCCAGCGCGGCGAAGTCCTCCAGCGTGGACTGCGCGGCGGCCACGGAGCAGCCGGCGAGGGCGGAGGCGGTGTGCGAGTCGACGATCCCCGCCGGCGCCAGGGGCAGCAACCGCAGGGTGCGCTGGGCGGGCTGCGGGAGGGACTCGTAGACGAAGCGGAAGCCGCGGGCGAGGGGGCCGCTGGCGGCGGGGGGCATCTCGTGGATCTGCTTGGCCACGTCGGCGACGGATGCCTTGGGGTGGGCGGCGAGCCAGCCGCCGACCAGCCTGAGCACGGCGGGCTGGCCCCCGCACTCCTCGGCGAGGGCCTCGGCGGCGCGGGGGTCGGCGGTGACGCGGATGTCGCCGATGCGCTGGACGAGCATCTGCACCCCGGCGGGCGTGTCCAGCCCGCCGAGGGTGCACGGGCGGACATCCGGAATCCCGGTGAGGGGGCCTTCGGCGGTCACGACGACGAGGCACTCGGAGGTGTCCGGCAGCAGGGCGTCGACCTGGTGCGGGTCGGCGGCGTCGTCGACCAGGATGATCACGCGGCGCCCGTCGAGCGCGGCGCGCAGGGCGGAGCTGAGCTCGTCCTCCCCGGCGCCGGGCGGGGTCGGCTCGCCGAGCCCCTCCAGCAGGGTGCGGATGGCCCTCTCGGTGGCCACGGTCTCCCCGCCGGGCGTGGTGAGCCGCGTCCGGAGCACTCCGTCGGGGTACTCCCCGGCGACCTCGCGCACGAACGCCTCGGCCAGGGCGGTCCGCCCTGACCCCGGGCGCCCGGCGACGAGCAGCACGCGGGCGCGGGGTGCCTTGGCCTTGCGGCCGGAGAGGGTGTCGAGCCCGGTCCGTGCGATGTCCTCGCGCAGCTCCTTGAGCTCACGCCGCCGCCCGACGAAATCCGTCACGGATCCGCTCCTCTCCCTGCCTTCGGGTTGCGAGCGTAGTTCACGCAGAGCGACGAACCGGGTGGAGCGCGGCGGACAAATCGCCCGATCGGATCAGCCGATGGTCACACCAAACCCCCGACCGCCGCCTCAAACGCCGCCGCGGCTCAAAGAACGGGGCTCCGCCCCGGACCCCGCGCCTCGAACGCCGGCGGGGCTGAAAGTGCCCTGCGGGCAATCCAGCCGGTCAAGAGGCGGCATCGGAGCCCCCGCGACGGCGCCGCAGATGGTCGGCTACGCCTCGTACGGGCGGGCCGGCCACGGGGCCAGGGCCGGGCGCAGGGTGTCCGCGCCGCCGGAGGCGAGGGCGGCGGACAGCGCCAGCACGCCCGTCACCAGCCCCGGGTTGCCGAGCTCGCCCGCGAGGACCCCTCGTACCAGCTCCTCCAGCGGAACCCTGGCGATCTCCATGTCCGCCTCCTCGTCGGAGACCTGGTACCGGTCCCCCTCCGCCTCCGCGAGATCCCGCGCCAGGAAAACCCGGATCGCCTCGTCCGAGCCGCCCGGCGAGGCGAAGAAGTCCACCAGCACCCGCCAGTCCTCCGCCTTGACGTACGCCTCCTCGTACAGCTCCCGCTGGGCCGCGTGCAGCGGGTTCTCCCCCGCTACGTCGAGCAGCCCGGCCGGCAGCTCCCACAGCCGGTGCCGCACGGGGTGCCTGAACTGGCTGAGCACCAGCACCCGCTGCTGCTCGTCGAGGGCGAGCACGCACACCGACCCCGGGTGCGCCTGGTAGTCGCGCCGCACCACGGAGCGGTCCGGCATCCGCACCTGGTCCGAGCGGACCGCCGTCTTCGCACCCTGGAACGGGGTCCGCGACGCGACGATCTCCCACGACTCCGGTGCGTCCACGATGCGGTCGCCGCTGCCGCTGCGGGTGCCGTTGTCGTTGTCGTTGTCGTTGCCCAAGGCCATGGCCTCTACCTTCCCGAAAACACAAGACAGCCGGGGCACGATCCGTGCCCCGGCTGCCTACGTTATGCGGTCAAGCGCAGCTCAGGCGCTCACTTGGCGGCCTGCTGCCGCTCCACGGCCGCCTTGACCAGCCCGGCGAACAGCGGGTGCGGGCGCGTCGGACGCGAGCGCAGCTCCGGGTGGGCCTGGGTGGCCACCAGGTAGGGGTGCACCTCGCGCGGGTACTCGACGTACTCGACCAGCTTGTTGTCCGGGGAGGTGCCGGAGAAGACGAGGCCCGCCTTCTTCTCCAGCTCGCCGCGGTAGGCGTTGTTGACCTCGTAGCGGTGGCGGTGGCGCTCGTCCACGTACGCCTGGTCGCCGTAGACCTCGCGCACGATCGAGCCCTCGGCGAGCTTCGCCGGGTACATGCCCAGACGCATGGTGCCGCCCAGGTCGCCCGCGCCCTCGACGAAGGCCAGCTGCTCCTCCATCGTGGAGATCACCGGGTGCGGGGTGGAGGCGTCGAACTCGGTGGAGTTCGCGTCCTCGATGCCCGCGAGGTTGCGCGCGGCCTCGATGACCACGCACTGCAGGCCCAGGCACAGGCCGAGCAGCGGGATCTTGTTCTCGCGGGCGTAGGTGATCGCGCCGACCTTGCCGTTGACACCGCGGTCGCCGAAGCCTCCGGGCACGCAGATCGCGTCCACGTCGCCGAGCACCTCCGCGGCGCCGGCCGGGGTCTTGCAGTCGTCGGAGGTGACCCACTTGATCTGCACGCGGGCCTTGTTGGCGAAACCGCCGGCGCGCAGCGCCTCGGTCACCGACAGGTAGGCGTCGGGCAGGTCGATGTACTTGCCTACGAGCGCGACCTTGACCTCGTGGTCGGGGTTGTGGACCCGGTCCAGCAGGTCCTCCCAGACCGTCCAGTCCACGTCGCGGAACGGCAGGTCGAGCTTGCGCACGACGTACGCGTCCAGACCCTCGGTGTGCAGCACCTTCGGGATGTCGTAGATCGACTTGGCGTCGATCGCCGCCACCACGGCCGCCTCGTCCACGTCACACATCAGCGAGATCTTGCGCTTGATGGAGGTGGGGACGTCACGGTCGGCGCGCAGCACGATCGCGTCGGGCTGGATGCCGATGTTGCGCAGGGCCGCGACCGAGTGCTGGGTCGGCTTGGTCTTCAGCTCGCCGGAGGGGCCGATGTAGGGCAGCAGCGAGATGTGCACGACGAAGACGTTGTCGCGGCCGACCTCGTGGCGGACCTGGCGGACGGTCTCCAAGAACGGCAGCGACTCGATGTCGCCGACCGTGCCGCCGACCTCGGTGATGACGACGTCGACGTCCTCGGTCGCCATGCGGCGGATGCGGTGCTTGATCTCGTTGGTGATGTGCGGGATGACCTGCACCGTGTCGCCGAGGTACTCGCCGCGCCGCTCCTTGGCGATGACCTGCGAGTAGACCTGGCCGGTGGTGACGTTGGCCGAGCCGTCGAGGTCGACGTCGAGGAAGCGCTCGTAGTGGCCGATGTCCAGGTCCGTCTCGGCGCCGTCGTTGGTGACGAACACCTCGCCGTGCTGGAAGGGGTTCATCGTGCCGGGGTCGACGTTCAGGTACGGGTCGAGCTTCTGCATCGTGACCCGAAGACCGCGCGCCTTCAGCAGCGCACCCAGGCTGGAGGCCGTCAGGCCCTTGCCGAGGGACGAAGCGACACCCCCGGTGACGAAGATGTGCTTGGTCGTCATGGATTTGGGCGGCATCGCCAAGAGGGGGCTCCCGTGGTCGCGAGGTGAGGTGCGTCCGGCGCCGGCCACCGTCGATCCGAAGGGTCTCTGGGGGCGCCGAAGCTGCGGTTTCGGGGCTCCTGATTCGCACAGGCAGACCACCGGTCCACGGGGTACCAGCCTATCAGCGCCCGGGACGGTCCGCCTCCGGCCACGCGGCGCGACCGGCTCGCGGAAGCCCGGCGCGACCGGCTCCCCCACCCGCCCCGCGGGTATCTTGCCTGCTCACCCGTTTAGCCGAGCGCCATTGTTCCAAGACTTAAGGAGATCACTAGGGTGCCGTCATATCCTGCTCGGATATCGCTCACATCACCGCCGAGCAGTCCGGTAGACGGCGCAACCCGCCGGTTGGCGGAATCATGGGCTCAGTGCGGGGATCCACACACCACAGGAGACCGCGCAACCGCGCAATGCAAGCGCCCTTCGGGGCGGACGTGGCTGTTCGACTGGAGATGCAACGTGTCCGGGCGCATCGAGGATTACGCACTGATCGGGGACATGCAGACCGCGGCTTTGGTCTGCCGGGACGGGGCGGTGGACTGGCTGTGCCTGCCACGTTTCGACTCCCATGCCGTCTTCGCGAGCATTCTCGGCACCGAGGATCACGGGTTCTGGCGGATCGGCCCGGCGTTCCCGGCCGGCGCCGAGGCCCCGCGAGCCGACCGGCGCCGCTACCGCGGTGACTCGCTGGTTCTGGAGTCGGAGTGGGACACACCGCGCGGGACCGTGCGTGTGATCGACTTCATGCCGCCCCGCGAGGACCACGCCCCGCAGCTCATCCGCATCGTGGAGGGCGTCAGCGGACGCGTCCGGATGCGCTCCGCGCTGCGCATGCGGTTCAGCTACGGGCGGGTCGTGCCCTGGGTGCACAAGGTCGACGGGCGCACCGTCGCCGTGGCCGGCCCCGACTCGGTGTGGCTGGACACCGAGGCGCAGACGTACGGCAAGGACCTGACGACCTACTCCGACTTCACCGTCGGTCCCGGCGACCGGATGGCGTTCTGCATCAGCTGGCAGCCCTCGCACAAGGAGCCGCCGCAGCCGCCGGAGGCCGAGGAGGCCCTGGAGGCCACCACCGACTTCTGGCGCGAGTGGGTCGAGCAGTGCACGTACCACGGCCCGTACCGGGAGGCGGTGGTCCGCTCCCTGATCACCCTCAAGGCCCTCACGTACGGCCCGACGGGCGGGATCGTCGCCGCGCCGACCACCTCCCTCCCGGAGGAGATCGGCGGCGTGCGGAACTGGGACTACCGCTACACGTGGCTGCGCGACGCCGCCATCACCCTGTCCTCGCTGCTGCGCACCGGGTACCGCGAGGAGGCCCGCGCCTGGCGCGAGTGGCTGCTGCGCGCGGTGGCCGGCGACCCGGAGAACCTGCAGATCATGTACGGGATCGCGGGCGAGCGCGAGCTCGGCGAGACCGAGCTGGACTGGCTGCCCGGGTACGAGAACTCGCGCCCGGTCCGCGTCGGCAACGGCGCCGCCGGCCAGCTCCAGCTCGACGTGTACGGCGAGGTCACCGAGGCCCTGCACCTGGGCCACATGACGGGCCTGGCGCGCAGCGACTACGCATCGCTGCTCCAGCTCAAGCTGATCCGCTACCTGGAGACCCACTGGGACCAGCCGGACGAGGGCATCTGGGAGGTGCGCGGCCCGCGCCGCCACTTCGTGCACTCGAAGGTGATGGCCTGGGTGGCGGTGGACCGCACGATCAAGCTGATCGAGAGCGGGGACGCGGACGGCCCGCTGGAGCGGTGGCGCGAGCTGCGCGACGAGATCCACCAGGACGTGTGCGAGAAGGGCTACGACAAGGAGCGCAACACCTTCACCCAGTCCTACGGGTCGCGGGAGCTGGACGCCTCGCTGCTGCTGATTCCGCAGATGGGTTTCCTGCCGCCGGACGACAAGCGGGTGATCGGCACCATCGAGGCGATCCAGCGCGAGCTGTCGACCCCCGACGGGTTCATCCTGCGCTACCCGACTGCGGGCGCGGAGGCCGGTGTGGACGGCCTGGAGGGCGACGAGGGGGCCTTCCTGGCGTGCTCGTTCTGGATGGCGGACGACCTGGCGATGATCGGCCGCGTCGACGAGGCGCGCCGGCTCTTCGAGAAGCTGCTGTCCCTGCGCAACGACCTGGGGCTGCTGGCCGAGGAGTGGGATCCCAAGCTCCAGCGGCAGGTCGGCAACTTCCCGCAGGCCTTCAGCCACGTTCCGCTGATCGACACGGCCCTGCGGCTCACGGCGAGCGGGGCGTACGGAGGCTGACGCGGCCGGTGGGCCCGGGGCGCCGGGTCCGCCTACATTGGAAGGGTCCTATGCCCCTCTCGGAAGGGAGGGTGGCCATGGCGCCCCTCTCGAAGGCGGGCACGGCCCTTGCCGCGCTCCGCGAGGATCTGGCCGGCGACGTCTTCGCCCCGGAGGATCCGGGATACGACGCGGCGCGCACGGTCTTCAACGGGATGATCGACCGCAAGCCCGCCGTCATCGCCCGGTGCGAGAGCGAGGCGGACGTCATCACGGCCGTCCGCTTCGCCCGCGACCTGGACCTGCCGGTCGCGGTACGCGGCGGCGGCCACAGCGTCGCCGGGATGTCCCTCAACGACGGCGGCGTGGTCGTCGACATGCGCCGGATGCACGAGGTCACGGTGCACCCCGGGGCGAAGGCCGTACGGATCGCCGGTGGCGCGGTGATGAGCCACCTGGACCGCGCGTGCCAGCCGTACGACCTGGCGACCACCGGCGGCCGGGTCTCCACCACCGGCGTCGCGGGATTCGTCCTCGGCGGCGGATCCGGCTGGCTGGACCGCACGTTCGGGCTGGCCGTGGACAACCTGCTCGGCGTCGACCTGGTCACCGCCGACGGCAGCACGCTCACCGCGACCGCCGAGGACCACCCCGAACTGTTCTGGGCCCTGCACGGCGGCGGCGGGAACTTCGGCGTCGCGACCTCGCTGACGCTGCGCCTGCACGAGCTGCCGGAGTTCTCCTTCTGCCTCCTGCTCTACCCCCCGCAGGCCGGGCCGCAGGTCCTGCGCGTCTACCGGGAGCTCATCGAGAGCGGTCCGGTCGAGGCGGGCGGCGGCGTGATCTACCTGACCGCCCCGCCGGAGCCCTTCGTACCGCCGCACCTGGTCGGGACGCTGCTGGCGGGCGCGCTGGTGACGTACGCGGGCGCCGAGGAGGACCTGCGCAAACTCGTCGGGCCGCTGCTGGCGCTGCCGCACGAGGCGGAGGTGCTCGGCGCGATCCCCTACCCGGACTTCCAGTGCATGCTGGACGACCCGCCGGGGCTGCGGAACTACTGGTCCGCGGAGTACCTGACCGGGCTGCCCGACGAACTGGTGGAGGTGTTCTGCGCCCGCGCCGCCACCATGCCGGTGCCGACCGGGACGCAGCACGCGATGTTCCCGCTGGGCGGGGCCATCGCGCAGGGGCCCGCGGAGTTCCCGGTTCCGTACCGGGACGCGATGTGGGCGGTGCATCCCTTCGGCATGTGGGAGGACCCGGCCGACGACGAGCGGTGCCGGCAGTGGGTGAAGGACGTACGGGCCGACGTGCTGCCGTGGAGCACGGGCGCGGTCTACCTCAACTTCACCGGCGACGAGGGCCCCGAGCGCGTGGTGGCCGGGCTCGGGGAGGAGAACCTGCACCGGCTGGGCGCGGTGAAACGGGAGTACGACCCGGACAACGTCTTCCGCTTCAACCACAACATCAAGCCCACCTGACCCCCTGATAGCGTCCGCAATATGGACGAGCAGGGCGGGCAGGGCGGCATCACGGTTCAGCGGGCACTGGAGCTGCCGGGACTGCGCAGCGGGCTGCCGGAGGTGGTGGCCTGCGCCGACCGGCTGGGCCGCACCGTGCGCTGGGTGCACGCGGGCGAGGTCCCCAACATCGCGTCCCTCCTCAAGGGCGGCGAGCTGCTGCTGACCACCGGGCTCGGCCTCGGCACCCGGCCCGCCGAGCAGCGCGCCTTCGTACGCCGGCTCGCGGACCGGGGCATCGCCGCACTCGTGGTCGAACTGGGCCCGCGCTTCACCCGCCTGCCCGCGACGATCGTGGAGACGGCCCGCGCGGCCGGGCTGCCGCTGGTCCAACTGCACCGGGAGGTCCCCTTCGTCGCCGTCACCGAAGAGGTCCACACCGAGATCGTCAACGGGCACTACGCCCTGCTCCAGCGCGCCGAGGAGGTCCACCGGCGGTGTACGCAGGCCCTGCTGGGCGGCGGCGGGATCCCGCAAGTGCTGCGGATCCTGGCGGACTTCACGGCCAACCCGGTGTTCCTGGAGACCCCGGACGGGCAGCTGCTGTACGCGGCCGGCCCGGTCTCCGGGGAGGCGGCCGCGGATCCGCTCCAGGTCTGGGAGGGCATGCGCGGCCAGCGCGAGGCGGAGCCGTCGGCCAACGCGGTGGTGATCGACGTACCCGGCGGCGGCCACGGCACGGGCTCGGTCCGCGCCCGCGTGGTGCTGCTCGGTGTCTTTGCCCCGCTGCTGCCGGTGCACCGCATGGCGGCCGAGCGGACGGCGGGGGTGCTGGCTGTGGTGATGATGCAGGCCCGCCAGGAGGAGGAGCTGGCGGCGCGCGGCCGCGGCGACTTCCTCACCGACCTGGCGGAGGGCCGGATCTCGGCCGAGGACGCGCCGGCGCAGGCGCGGGTGCTCGGTTTCAAGCCGGGCGCGGGTCCGCTGCTGCCGGTGGTCATGCGACTGTCCTCGGACCTGGGCCCGTCGGGGAACTGGGCGGTCCTGGCCCGCGCGGTGCTGGAGGAACTGTCCGCGGTCGGCGTACCGGTCCTGCTGGGGGTCCGGCCGGTGGAGGGCCGGGTCCCGCTGCTGGTGTCCCTCCGTGCGGAATCCGAGCGCACGGCGGTGGCGGACCGGGTCGCGGTGGCGCTGCGGGCCGGCGTCGAACGGGCCGGCCTGGACCGGGCCGCCGCGCCTCCGGCGGTGGTCGTCGGCGTCGCGGGCGGCTGGGCTGCCGCGTCCGCGGGCCTGCGCCACGCGGCGGAGACCGCCACCGCCGCGCACGGCCTCCCGGCCCGCCCCTGGTACGACGCCCGCCGCCTGGACATCGACCTCCTCCTGTGGCGCCTGCGCGAACACCCCGACCTGGCGGCCTTCGTGGACCGCGCGATCGGCGCGCTGCGGGTGCACGACACGACCTCGCGCCCGCCGCTGCTTCCGACCCTGGAGACGTACCTGGCCCATGCGGGCCGCAAGGCGGAGACGGCCCGCGAGCTCCACCTCAACCGCCAGACCCTGTACAACCGCCTGGCACGCATCTCGGAACTCCTGGGCACGGACCTGGACGACCCGGAAACGGTCCTCTCCCTGAGCCTGGCCCTCCGCGCCCGCCGCCACACTCCTTCGTAAATCCAGCCCCGCCGGAGGCTATCGGCGGGGGCGGTCCATCAGCTCGTCGTACACCGACAGGACCTGTGCCACGGTGTCGTCCTCGGACGGCCACGTCGCCGCCTGGGCCCGCCCCGCCGCGGACAGCGCGGCCCGCCGCCCCGGATCCGCGAGCAGCCCGGACACGGCCTCCGCCAGCGCGCCCGGGTCCCCGTACGGGACCAGCACGGCCGCGTCCCCGACCAGCTCCGGTACGCCCCCGACCCGCGTGGCCACCAGGGCCACCCCGGCCCGCAGTGCCTCCTGCGCCAGCAGTGACCGCGCCTCCCACCGGCTCGGCAGCACCGCGACATCCGCCGCCGCGAGCAACTGTGCCGCGTCCCGGCGCCGCCCCAGCAGCCGCACCGGCAGGGCTTCGGCCTCGATCCGCCGCGCCAGGTCGGCCCGCATCGGGCCCTCCCCCGCGATCACGAGCAGCGGCGCCGGATCCAGCGCCCGCCAGGACCGTGCCGCGTCCAGCAGTACGGAGTACCCCCGCCCCGGCACCAGGCTGCCGACCGCGATCAGCAAGGGCCGTTCCGTCGAGCCCAGTTCCGCCCGCGTCTTGCCCGGATCCGCGCCCGGCGCGGCAGCGGCCGCGCCGGCCGGCAGCGCCGTCGGGGCCAGCCGCGCGTCCCGCGCCCCGCGCAGCCGCGCCAGGTCCACCTGGTCCGACGAGGACCCCAGCACCACCACGGCCGCCCGGGCCACGTGCCGCTCCAGCAGCCGGCTCAGCCGCCCGGCCGCACCCGCGGCCGCGGGGCCGCCGCCGTGCCAGGTCACCACCAGCGGTACCCGGTGCCCGCGCAGCGCCAGCGCCGCCCGCATCCCGGCCCGTACCCCGTGCGCGTGCACCACGTCGGCTCCGGCGCACGCGCCCCGCAGCGCGCTCACGGCGTCGGGCAGGAAGTGCGCCCCGGCGCCGGTGAAGTCGTACTCCCCCTCGGCCTCGACGGGGGCGCACACGGTGACGCGTACGCCCCGGGCGGCGAGCCCGGTCGCGAGGGAGCGCACGTGCGCACTGCTGCCCGCGCCCGCACCGCCCAGGACCTGGACGGTACGAAGCGGTGGCCGCCCGTACGACTGCGCGGGGACCGGGACCGGGACCGGGGAGCTGCTCACGGGCCGAAGCTCCAGGGTGAGGGAGTCAGAGACGTGGCCAAGGATGCCATTCCGCACGCGCGTTCCGGGACCATACGGGTGCGGATCCCGTAAGAGATACCGCTCAGTACCACCGAGCCTCACTCACACGGGCTATCCGCACGTCACCCTGACGCCCCGTCAGTGGCGCCGGCTCACGCGTCCGCCCGCGCCGCCGCGAGGAGTTCCTCCGCGTGGGCCCGGGCGGAGACCGAGTCCTCCTGGCCCGCCAGCATGCGCGACAGCTCGCGGATCCGGGCCTCGCCCTCCAGGACGGTGACCCCGCTGCGCGTCACGGAGCCGTCGTTGGTCTTCTCCACCAGCAGCTGCCGGTCCGCGAAGGCCGCCACCTGCGGCAGGTGCGTGACGACCACGACCTGCGCCGACTTGGCCAGTTTCGCCAGCCGCCGGCCCACCTCGACCGCCGCCTTGCCGCCGACGCCCGCATCGACCTCGTCGAAGAGGTACGTCGGCACCGGGTCGGAGCCCGCGAAGACGACCTCCACGGCCAGCATCACGCGGGAGAGCTCACCGCCCGACGCGCCCTTGGCGATCGGCCGGGGCTGCGCGCCGGGGTGCGGGGCCAGGAGCAGCTCCACCTCGTCCGTGCCCGAGGGCCCGTACGCGACGGGGCGGCCGTCCACCTCCACCCCTTCGGGGTCCTCCGCCTGCCGGATGTCGATGCTCACCCGGGCGTGCGGCATCGCCAGCGAGGCCAGCTCCTGCGTCACCGCCGACGCGAAGCGGGTCGCCGCCTCACCCCGCGCATCGGTCAACGCCTGGGCCAGCAGTGAGAGTTCCGCCCGCAGTCCGTCCCGTTCGGCGGTGAGCTCCGCGATCCGCTCGTCGTCGCCGTCCAGCTCCAGCAGCCGCGCCGAGCCGCGCTCGGCCCACGCCAGCACCGAGTCCGCCGTGTTCTGGCCGTCCCCGTACTTGCGGGTGAGCTGGATCAGGGCCGCCCGGCGCTCCTCGACCGCCGCCAGCCGCAGCGGGTCGGCGTCCAGGTCGTCGGCGTAGCCGGCGAGTTCCCCGGCCACGTCGGCGAGCAGGATCCCCAGCTCGCCGATCCGCTCGGCGAGCGCGCCGAGCGCCGGGTCGTGGGAGCGTACGGATTCCAGTGCCCGGTGCGCGCCCGCGACGAGGGTGTTCGCGTCGACGCCCTCCGGGTCCTCGGGGTTGCCGGCCAGCGCGGCGTGGGCGATCTGCGCCGCCGAGGCCAGCGACTCGGCGTGGCCCAGGCGCTCCGCCTCCGCCGCGAGCTCGGTGTCCTCGCCGGTGACCGGTTCCACGGCCGCGATCTCGTCCAGCCCGAAGCGCAGCAGGTCCGCCTCCTGGGCCCGCTCCCGGGCCCGGGTGGTGATCTCCTCCAGCTCCACGGCGACGGCGCGCAGCCGGCGGTAGGCGGAGGCGTACTTCTCCAGCGGGACGGCGACCGCGTCCCCGGCGTACCGGTCGAGCGCCTGGCGCTGCCGGGCGGGGCGCAGCAGGCCCTGCTGGTCGGTCTGCCCGTGGACGGCCACGAGGTCGTCGGCGAGTTCCCCGAGCAGCCCGACGGGTACGGAGCGGCCGCCGACGTGCGCGCGCGAGCGCCCCTCGGCGGACACGGTCCGACTGATCAGCAGGGCGCCGTCGTCGAGCTCGGCCCCGGCCTCCTCGGCCCGAATGGCCGCGGGCGCGTCGGGGCGCATGACGATGCGGCCCTCGACGACCGCCGCCTTGGCGCCGATCCGTACCAGGGCCGGGTCGGCGCGGCCGCCGAGCAGCAGCCCGAGGCTGGTGACGACCATCGTCTTGCCGGCGCCGGTCTCGCCGGTCACCGCGGTGAAACCGGGCGACAGCTCGACCACCGCGTCGTCGATGACCCCGAGCGACCGTATCCGCATCTCCTCAAGCACGGGACGACGATACCGAGGTTTCACGGGTGCCATGTGACGTCACCCGTCCGGAGCCGGTCGAACAGTCGCACCAATTAGTGCGGAGCGCCGCGCCACCCCGACACCGGCAGCGCGAATTTCGCGACGAGCCGGTCCGTGAAAGACGCGTGGTGCAGCCGGGCGAGCCGCACCGGCACCGTCCCCCGCCGGACCTCCACCCGCGCCCCGGCCGGCAGCTCCAGCATCCGCCGCCCGTCGCACCACAGCACCCCGTGCGGGGTCCCGGTCTGCACCTCCACCGCCAGCACCGAGTCGGGCGAGGTCACCAGCGGCTTCGCGAACAGCGCGTGCGCGCTGATCGGCACCATCAGCAGCGCCTCCACCTCCGGCCAGACCACCGGCCCGCCCGCCGAGAAGGCGTACGCCGTCGAGCCCGTCGGGGTCGCGCAGACGATCCCGTCACAGCCGAAGCCGGAGACCGGGCGCCCGTCGATCTCCAGGACCACCTCCAGCATCCGCTCCGGGGAGACCTTCTGGACCGCGGCCTCGTTCAGCGCCCAGTCCCGGTGGACCACGTCTCCGTTGGTCCGCACGATCACGTCGAGGGTCATCCGCTCCTCGACCTCGTACGCCCGCGTCACCACCCGGTCCACGACCTTGTCCAGGTCGTCCCGCTCGGCCTCCGCGAGGAAGCCGACCCGGCCCAGGTTCACGCCCAGCATCGGCACCCCCGAGCCGCGCGCGAACTCGGCGCCGCGCAGCAGGGTCCCGTCGCCGCCCAGCACGATCAGCAGCTCACAGCCGGCGAGCACCTCCGGGGTGCACTCGGCCACCAGCTCCACCTCGGGCGGCAGCGGCAGGTCCACCGCCTCCTGCCGCAGGACGCGTACGCCCAGCCCGCACCTCAGCAGACCCTGCACGACCAGCTCGGCACTGCGGATGGCCGCCGGCCGCCCGGTGTGCGCGAGCAGGAAGACGGTCCGTTCCACCCCTGAGGCCCCAGAAGCCTCCGACGCCGATGAAGCTGATGAATCTGTCACTGCGGCCCCTCCGCCACTGCACGGTCAACATCCGCCGGGTCGAGTTCCGGTGCCCCCGCCCGCAGCCACAGAAAGTACTCGACGTTGCCCGACGGGCCCGGCAGCGGGCTCGCGGTCACCCCGAGCACTCCCAGGCCCAGCTTCCCCGCCTGCGCCGCGACATCCCGCACGGCCTCGGCGCGCAGCTCCGCGCTGCGCACGACTCCGCCGCTGCCCAGGCGGTCCTTGCCCACCTCGAACTGCGGCTTGACCATCAGCACCAGGTCGGCGGCGGGCGCGCAGCACCGTACGAGCGCCGGCAGGACCAGGCCGATGGAGATGAAGGACAGGTCACCGACGACCAGGTCGACCGGGGCCCCGTCGAGCAGCTCGACCGTCAGCTCGCGGACGTTCGTACGGTCCTTGACGGTGACGCGGTCGTCGCTCTGCAGCGACCAGGCGAGCTGTCCGTAGCCGACGTCGACGGCCATCACGTGCGCCACGCCCGCGCGCAGCAGTACGTCGGTGAACCCGCCGGTGGAGGCCCCGGCGTCCAGTGCCCGGCGGCCCTCGACGAGCAGTCCCAGCGGCTGGAAGGCGGCCAGCGCCCCCGCCAGTTTGTGGCCGCCCCGGGAGACGTAGTCCGGGTCGCTGTCGTCCTTGAGGACGACCAGGGCCGCGCTGGTCTCGACCTGGGTGGCCGGCTTGGTCGCGGTGGCGCCCCCGACGGTCACCCGGCCGGCGGCGATGAGCTGGGCCGCGTGTTCGCGCGAGCGGGCCATGCTGCGGCGTACCAGTTCGGCGTCCAGACGGCGTCGTGCCACTCCTGCCACGGTGGGTTCAGCTCCTGTTTTCGTACGGACGAGGTCCGGGTGATGCGGATGGTGCGGGCGAGGCGGGCGGTGCGTCCAGCGCGGTGAGCGCGTCACGCAGCCCCCTGTGCACATCCTCGTACACCTCGACATGTCCGTCCGCCGCGAGGTGGTCGGCGTCCGCCAGCCGCTCCAGGTGCGCGTCCACCGCGGCGTGCCCGGTGGGAGTACGTACGATGCCCAGCGCGGCGGGCCCCCCGGGCTCGGCGGCGGCCTCCTGCGCGGCCGGCTCCCCGGCCGGCTCCCCGGGTGCCTCGGGCGCTTCGTCGGTCATGCCCTGACGCTACCGCGAAGCGCCCCGCGACCACGCACGGCTCTGCGGTACGGTCGTGATCACGATGGCTACGATCGAGGAGTGCCGCGAAGCACTCGACCGACTCTCTGACAACCTGGCGCGGGCGGAAGGCGGCGTGCGCGGTGCGACCGCGCTGGACCGCTCGCTGAGCTGCCACATCACCGACCTCGACCAGACCTTCACGGGCCGCCTCGACGGAGGCCGGATCCGGGTGGACGCGGCCCTGGCGGGGCCGCCGCCGACGAAGGCCGAGATACGGCTCGCCATGAGCGGTGACGACCTGGTCGCCCTGGTCGCCGGCGAGCTGAAGTTCGCCAAGGCCTGGGCCTCCGGCCGAATCAGGCTGGAGGCGGGCTTCCGCGACCTGCTGCGGCTCAAGAGCCTGTTGTAGAGGCGACGGCCTTCGTACGGGCCGACCGCGCGGCGGGGATCACCAGCGGGGTCCCCGTCTCGGGGTCGTCGATGATCTGGCAGCGCAACCCGAACACCTCCTCCACCAGCCCGGCCGTGACCACCTCGGCCGGCGGGCCCTCGGCGACGACCTTCCCGTCCCGCATCGCGATCAGGTGCGTGGCGTAGCGGGCGGCGTGGTTGAGGTCGTGCAGCACGGCGACCAGGGTCCGCCCCTGGTTCTCATGCAGTTCCGCGCACAGGTCGAGCACGTCGATCTGGTGCTGGATGTCCAGGTACGTCGTCGGCTCGTCCAGCAGCAGCAGCGGCGTCTGCTGGGCCAGTGCCATCGCGATCCACACGCGCTGGCGCTGGCCGCCCGACAGCTCGTCCACGGCCCGGTCGGCGAGCTCGGCGACCCCGGTCGAGGCCATCGACTCACCCACGATCCGCTCGTCCTGCGCGGACCACTGCCGCAGCAGCCCCTGGTGCGGGTAGCGGCCGCGCGAGACCAGGTCGGCGACCGTGATGCCGTCCGGCGCGATCGAGGACTGCGGCAGAAGGCCGAGGGTCTTGGCGACCTTCTTCGCCGGCATCGACCCGATGGCCTGCCCGTCGAGCAGCACCCGCCCGGCGGACGGCTTCAGCATCCGCGACAGGGCGCGCAGCAGCGTGGACTTGCCGCAGGCGTTGGGGCCGACGATCACCGTGAAGGAGTTGTCCGGGATCTCCACCGACAGGTTCTCGGCGATGACCCGCTGGTCGTAGCCGAGGGTCACGTTCTCCGCGGTCAGCCGCTGCACTTGCCTACTCCTCAGTTCGTTCGCGCTCATATACGTCCCGCCTTGCGCTCGGTGACGAGCAGCCAGAGCAGGTAGACACCGCCGACCAGACCGGTCACCACGCCCACCGGCAGCTGGTCGGCGCCGAAGGCCCGCTGCGAGGCCCAGTCGGAGACCAGCAGCAGCACGGCGCCCATCAGGGCGGCGGTCAGCAGGCTCGCCCCGGGCGACCGGGTCAGCCGCCGGGCCAGCTGCGGCGCGGCCAGCGCGACGAAGCTGATGGGGCCGGCCGCAGCGCTCGCCGCGGTGGTGAGCAGGATCGCCGCCACCATCAGGACCAGCCGGGTCCGCTCCACCCGCACCCCGAGGGCGTACGCCGCGTCGTCGCCCATCTCGATCATCCGCAGGGCCCTGCTCTGCCCGAGGATCAGCGGGAACAGCACTGCGCAGGCCGCCAGCAGCGGCCACACCTGCGCCCAGTCCCGGCCGGCCAGCGAGCCGGTCAGCCAGACCATCGCCCGGGTGGCGTCGACGAGCTGTGCCTTCGTCAGCAGGTACTGGATGACGGCGACGAGCATCGCGGAGGCGCCGATGCCGACCAGGACCAGCCGGTAGCCCTGGATCCCCTGCTTGTAGGCGAGCAGGTAGACGGCCAGGCCGGCCAGCAGACCGCCCAGGAGCGCGCCCACCGCGACCTCTCCGGCGCTGCCCTTGAACAGGATGATGACGGTCAGCGCGCCGACCGCCGAGCCGTACCCGAAGCCGAGCAGGTCCGGGGAGCCGAGCGGATTGCGCGACACGGACTGGAAGACGGCCCCCGCCATCCCGAGGGCCGCGCCGACGAGCAGGGCCACCAGGACCCGCGGCAGCCGCAGGTCGTTGATGATGAAGTCCTGCGCGGGGGTTCCGTTGCCCAGCAGGGTCTGCACGACGTCCGTCGGGGCGATCTGGAAGTCACCGGTGCCGATCAGGAGTACGGCCAGCACCAGCGCGGCGATCGCGAGCAGCAGCCCCACGGCCAGCGCGCGCCGCTCGACGCGCAGCGACAGCCCGCCGGGCAGGTGCAGCGGCCGGGGCCCGCGGCGGCCCGCGGCGGGTTTGACGGTCACAGCTGGGCCATCCTCTTGCGCCGGACGAGATGGATGAAGACCGGGCCGCCGACGAGCGCGGTGACGATTCCGACCTGGAGCTCGGCGGGCCGGGTGACGACGCGGCCGATGACGTCGGCGCCGAGCAGCAGCACGGGCGACAGGACCGCCGAGTACGCCAGCACCCAGCGCATGTCCGGCCCCGTGAACACCCGTACCAGGTGCGGGATCATCAGGCCGATGAAGACGATGGGCCCGCAGGCGGCGGTCGCCGCCCCGCACAGCAGGGTGATGGCGAGCACCGCGCCGATCCGGGTCCGCGTCAGGTTGGCGCCGAGCGCCCGCGCGGTGTCGTCGCCCATGGCCATCGCGTTGAGCGGCCGGCCGAGCGACAGCGCGAGCACCGCGCCGACCAGCAGGAACGGGGCGACCTGGCGCACGGTGTCCATGTTGGCCGAGGCCAGCGAACCCACCGTCCAGAAGCGGAGCTTGTCCAGCGCCTTGCTGTCCATCAGCTGCACGGCGTTGATGTAGCCGATCAGGGCCGCGCTGGCCGCCGTCCCGGCGAGGGCCAGCCGCACCGGCGTCGCGCTGCGGCTGCCGCCGAGGACGTACACGACGACCGAGACGACGGCGGCGCCGAGGAAGGCCCACCACACGAACTCGCTCAGGGAGTTCGCGCCGAAGAAGCTGATCGCGGAGACCACGGCCGCCGCGGCCCCCGCGTTGACGCCGAGGATGCCGGGCTCGGCCAGCGGATTGCGGGTCAGCGCCTGCATCACCGCCCCCGAGAGGCCGAGGCCCAGACCGACGAGCAGCCCGAGCAGGGTGCGTGGCACCCGCAGGTCCCGCACCACCACGTCGGAGGGTGTCCCCGTGTAGTGGAACAGGCCGTGCCAGACCTCCCCGAGGGGCATCTGCTTGGCGCCGACGGCGATGCTCGCCACGGCGATCAGGGCCAGTACGGCGAAGGCGGCCAGCAGCCCGGCGGCCCGCGCGGCATGGCGGGAGCGGGTGGGGGCGACCGGCGCCGCGCTCTGTTCAGGAGGACTCTCGACCAACACGAAAGTTAGGTTAGCCTACCCTGCGCCTGCGTGGATCCCCCGAACGGCACCCCGCCCGCCCCCTGCCACGCGCCTAAAGGCCCAGCCTGGCCAGCGCCTTCCCGGCGTCAAGCCCGCACGCCCCGTCACCCGCCTGCGTCCAGGCCGCCGCGCACAGGGCCCGCAGCCCGTCCAGCGGATCCCCCTCGCCCCGCAGCTCCAGTACGCCGTCCTGCGCGGCCGCGGTCCAGCCCCCGCAGCCGAAGCCGTCCGCGGCCGCCGCCACCTGCGGCTGCCCGGTCAGCAGCCCGCGCAGGTCCCGGTCCACGTACGTCGGCCGGTGCCTCGGCTCGGCGCGCAGCAGCTGCTCCGCGTCCGCGATCCCGGTCAGCACCAGCAGCGAGTCCACCTCCCCGTTGAAGGCGCCCTCGATGTCGGTGTCCAGCCGGTCCCCGACCACCAGCGGCCGCTTCGCCCCGGTCCGCAGCACCGTCTCCCGGTGCATCGGGGGCAGCGGTTTGCCCGCCACCTGCGGCTCCGCCCCCGTGGCGATGCGTACGACCTCCACCGCGGCGCCGTTGCCCGGCCCGATCCCCCGCGCCCCCGGAATCGTCAGGTCGGTGTTGGACGCGTACCACGGCACCCCGCGGCTGACGGCGTACGAAGCCTCCGCGAACCGCCCCCACGGCAGGTCAGGACCCCCGTACCCCTGGACGACCGCCGCGAGGCCCTCCTCGTCCGCCGACTCCACCGGCACCAGCCCGCGTTCGCGCAGCGCGACCCGCAGTCCCTCGCCACCGATCACCAGCACCTTCGACCCCGTAGGCACCTGCTCCGAGATCAGCCGGGCCACCGCCTGCGCCGAGGTGATCACCTCACCGGCCTCGGTCGGGATCCCCAGCTCGCTCAGGTGCTCCGCCACGGAGTCCGGGGTGCGCAGCGCGTTGTTCGTCACGTAAGCGAGGTGCATCCCGTCGGCCCGGGCCGCGGCCAGCGACTCCACCGCGTGCGCGATGGCCTCACCGCCCGCGTACACCACCCCGTCCAGGTCCAGCAGGGCCGTGTCGTACGCCTGGTGCAAGTTCCGCTCACTGCCCGCGGGGCTGGTCCTGCTCTGCCGGGTCATCGTGTCGACTCCTCATACGATCGATCTTGTCCGGTTTCCGTACTCCCCCCGATCATCCCGCATGGCGAGACCCGACCTACGATGCTCCAATGACCACTTCTGGCACCGCCGACCATGGACTGCGCCTGATCCCGTTCCATGGCCTGCGCTACGTCCCCGAGCGCGTCGGCAGCCTGGCCGCCGTCACCTCGCCGCCGTACGACGTGGTCGTGCGCCCCGACGGACTCAACCACCTCGAGTCCGCCGACCCGCACAACATCGTCCGCCTGATCCTCCCGCAGGCCGACACCCCCGCGGCGCGCAACGAGCAGGCCGCGCGCACCATGCACCACTGGCTCGCCGAGGGCGTCCTCAGCACCGACGACGAACCGGCGCTCTACGTCTACGAGCAACGCCGGGCCGGCCTCGTCCAGCGCGGCGTCATCGGCGCCCTCGCCCTGTCCGCGGCGGACGCCGGCATCGTCCTGCCCCACGAGGACGTCATGCCGGACGTGGTCACCGACCGGGCCGGCCTGATGCGGGCCACCGCCGCGAACCTCGAACCCCTCCTGCTGACCTACCGCGGCGACGACCCCGAAGCGGGCGCGGCGGCCGTCGTCGAACGCGCCGCCCGGCGCGCCCCGCTGCTGTCGACGACCACCGAGGACGGCTTCCAGCACCGGCTCTGGGCCATAACCGACCCCGCCGAGCTGGCCTCCGTGACCGCCGATCTCGGCCGCCGCCAAGCCCTCATCGCCGACGGCCACCACCGCTGGGCGACGTACTTGCGCCTCCAGGAGGAGCACCCGTCCCCCACCCCGTGGGACTTCGGCCTGGTCCTCCTCGTCGACACCGCCCGCTACCCCCTCCAGGTCCGCGCCATCCACCGGATGCTGCGCCGCCTCCCGGTGGCCGCGGCACTGGCCGCCGTCGACGGCCACTTCCGGGTCCGCCCGGTCGACGGCCCGCTGCCGCTGGCCATGGAGGCCCTGGACGACGCGGCGGAGCGGGGCAACGCCTTCCTGCTCGCCGGTGACGGCAGCTTCCACCTCGTCACCGACCCCGATCCGGCCCTGATCGAGCGCACCGTCCGCCGCGACCGGCCCGAGGCCTGGCGCCGGCTGGACGCCACCGTGCTGCACGCCACCCTGCTCGACGCGATCTGGGACGTGCCCGACACCCCGGACCACATCTCGTACATCCACGACACCGAGGCGACCGTCGCGATGGCCGAGCGCAACGGCGGCACCGCGGTCCTGATGCACCCCGTACGGGAGGAAGTGGTCCGGGACCTGGCCCGCCAGGGCGTCACGATGCCCCGCAAGTCCACCTCCTTCGGCCCGAAGCCGGCCACCGGCCTGGTCCTGCGCAGCCTGGACTGACCCGCTCTGCCCGGGCAGGCCCCGGAAACGAAAAAGGGCGGTACCCCCACCGGGGGTACCGCCCTTCCTCACTCACTCACACTCAACCGACTCAGGCCTTGTCGCGGCCCTTGTCGTCCTCGTCCACGACGACGGCCTCGTCAGTGAGGTCGATGTCCGACTCGTATTCCTCGTCGTCCTCGTCGTAGTACTCGGCCACGTCGGAGGCACGCTCGGCGGCGCGCACCTCGGGGTCGTCCGAGTCCTCGTCGTCGTCCTCGAGGTCGTCGAGCTCGTCCTCGGGCTCGCGCTCGTCGTCGACTTCGTCCTCGGGCTCGTCGTCCTCGTCGGCGACGGGCTCGTCGTCCTCGAGGTCGGCGCCCGCGTCGACGAACTCGACCCCGTCCAGCTCGGCGAGCCGGTCGGAGGCGTCCGTGGCCCCGTCCTTGTCGGCCTCGAGGGCCTTGGCGAACCACTCGCGCGCCTCGTCCTCACGACCGGCCGCCAGCAGGGCGTCGGCGTAGGCGTAGCGCAGCCGCGCGGTCCACGACTGGACGGAGCTGGAGGCCAGCTCCGGGCTCTGCAGGGTCACGATGGCCGCGTCGAGCTGGCCCATGTCCCGCCGGGCACCGGCCGCGACCAGACGCATCTCGACCTGGCCGGCCTTGTCCAGCTTCTGCACCTCGGGCTCGCCGGCCATGGCCAGCGCCCGCTCCGGACGGCCGAGGCCGCGCTCGCAGTCGGCCATGACGGGCCACAGCTCGACGGAACCGGTCATGCGCTTGGCGGCGCGGAACTCCGCGAGCGCCTCGCTGTACTTCTGCGTGGCGTACGCGGCGAAGCCGGCGGCCTCGCGCACGGCGGCGACGCGGGAGGCCAGCCGCAGGGCGATGCGCGAGTACGCGTACGCCTGCTCCGGGTCCTCGTCGATCAGCCGGGCCACCATGACCAGGTTCTTGGAGACTTCCTCGGCCAGGCCCTTGGGCAGGCTCAGCAGCTCCTGGCGCACGTCGGCGTCGATCTCGAAGCCGGTGACGTCCTCGTCGATCGGAAGCCGCTTGACCGGGTCGCGGTCCGCACGGAAGTCGCGGTCGCCGCCACGGTCATCACGACCGCCGCGGTAGCCACCACGATCGCCGCCACGGTCGTCACGACGGGGGTACGAGGGACGGTCGCCACCCCGGTCGTCACGACGCGGGTAGCTGGGACGGTCGCCACCACGGTCGTCACGGCCGCCGCGGAAGCCGCCACGGTCGTCGTCGCGACGCGGGTAGGACGGACGGTCGCCCCCACGGTCGTCACGGCGCGGGTAGCTGGGACGGTCGCCACCGCGGTCGCCACCGCCACCGGTGGGACGGCCACCGCGGTCGTCGTCACGGCGGGGGTACGAGGGACGGTCGCCACCACGGTCATCACGACGCGGGTACGACGGACGGTCGCCACCACGGTCGTCACGGCCGCCGCGGAATCCGCCACGGTCGTCGTCACGGCGCGGGTAGCTGGGGCGGTCCCCACCACGGTCGTCACGGCCACGGAAGCCGCCGCCACCACCGGTGGGACGGTCACCACGGTCATCGCGACGCGGGTACGACGGACGGTCGCCACCCCGGTCATCGCGACGCGGGAAGCTGGGACGGTCGCCGCCACGGTCGTCACGGCCGCCGCGGAAGCCGCCACGGTCGTCGTCACGGCGCGGGTAGGACGGACGCCCACCACGGTCGTCGTCACGGCGGGGGTAGCTCGGGCGGTCCCCACCACGGTCGTCACGGCCACGGAAGCCGCCGCCGCCGCCACCGGTGGGACGGTCGCCACGGTCATCGCGACGCGGGTACGACGGACGGTCGCCACCACGGTCGTCACGACGGGGGAAGCTGGGACGGTCGCCGCCGCGGTCGTCACGGCCGCGGAAGCCGCCGCCACCACCGGTGGGACGGTCACCACGGTCATCGCGGCGCGGGTACGACGGACGGTCGCCACCCCGGTCGTCACGGCCGCGGAAGCCGCCGCCACCACCGGTGGGACGGTCACCACGGTCGTA
>NZ_JBHWVJ010000093.1:0-4274 GCF_042736725.1 Streptomyces sp. NPDC060028
GCGGCCGGCCGCGACGGACGGCGGGGCCCGCCGGATCGCCCCGGCCGACCGCTGGCGCCTGCTGCTCGGCCGCCGGCAGGACCTGCTCCCGGCCGGCGCCCGCCGCTACGCCCACGCACTCGACGAGCTGTACGGCGCCGGCCGGGGGGAAGGCGCCGGCGATCTCGGCACCGGCCCGGGCGGGGGCCAGGAGGCTTCGTTCCCGACCGCCCGGGAGTGGTCCGAGGAACTGGCCGCCCTCTTCGGCACCGACGTACGGGAAGAGGTGCTCGCCCGCGCCGCCGAGGCGGGCCGCACCGACGTGATCGGCGAGCTCGACCCGGCCTCCGTACGCCCCTCCGTGGAACTCCTGAGCTCGGTGCTCTCGCTCGCCGGAGGCATGCCCGAAGCCCGGCTCGCCCGGCTGCGCCCCCTGGTGAAACGGCTGGTCGACGAGCTCTCCAAGGAGCTCGCCACCCGCCTGCGCCCGGCCCTGTCCGGACTCGCCACCCCGCGCCCCACCCGTCGCCCGGGCGGCCGGCTCGACCTGGCCCGAACCCTGCGGGCCAACCTCGCCCACACCCGCCGCCGCGACGACGGCAGCGTGGTCGTCGTCCCGGAGCGGCCCGTCTTCAGCACCCGGGCGAGCCGCGAGGCGGACTGGAGGCTCGTCCTCGTGGTCGACGTGTCCGGCTCGATGGAGACCTCCGTCATCTGGTCGGCCCTCACGGCCGCCGTCCTCGGCGGGGTCCCGACCCTGTCCACCCACTTCCTGGCCTTCTCCACCCAGGTCGTCGACCTCACCGACCGGGTCGACGACCCGCTCTCGCTGCTGCTGGAGGTACGGGTCGGCGGTGGCACCCACATCGCCGCGGGCCTCGCGCACGCCCGCACCCTGATCACCGTGCCCAGCCGCACCCTCGTCGTCGTGGTCAGCGATTTCGAGGAGGGCGCGCCGATCGGCGGACTCCTGGGCGAGGTACGGGCGCTGGCCGCATCCGGAGCCCAACTGCTGGGCTGCGCCGCACTCGACGACGCGGGCGCGCCCCGGTACTCGGTCCCGGTCGCGCAGCAACTCGTCGCCGCCGGCATGCCGGTGGCCGCCCTCAGCCCGCTCGCCCTCGCCCGCTGGGTGGGCGACCGCCTCCGTGGAGAACCCCGTTGACCAGCACCACACTGCCCCCCGTCGCCCCCGAGGTGCTCGCCGAAGCCGTCGAGAACCTCACCGCCCGGCTGCGCAAGAAGCTCGACGCCGCCATCGAGGGCTGCGCCGCGGGCGCCACCCGGACGGCCGACGGACAGGTCACGGTCCGCTTCGGCGAGGACGCCGTCGTCACGCTGAGCCCGGGCCCCGGGGGCGCCGTCACCGGAGCCGAACAGGCCGTGTGCAGCTGCCTGTTGGCGCCCCGCTGCCTCCACCGGGCGGCCGTGCTCGGCGCGGCCCCGCTGGCGGACGCGACGGATCCGCAGCCGCAGCCGCAGCCGCAGCCGGCCTCGGACCCGGCCTCGGCCCCGGACTCAGCAGTCCCGGACTCAGCCTCGGCCTCGGCCCCGGCCGGGGCCGCCGGAGTCGCCGCGCCCGATGCGGCCGGCGCTGCCGTCGACCCCGCGCGGGCCGTCGCCGCGGCCGCGGTGTGGGAAGCCGCCGCGCAGGCCCTCTCCGCCGGGGTCACGGCCGCGGGCGCCGTCGTACAGGCCGAGTTGCTGCGCGCCGCGCACACCGCGCGCCTCGCCGGGCTGCCGCGCGCCGAGGCCGCCGCCCTGCGGGTCGTACGGGGCCTGCGGGCCGCCCGGGAGCGCAGTGCCGCCCAGCGGCTGCCCGATCTCACCGCCGCGTTCCGTGACCTGCTGCACACCGCCGCCCTGCTCGCCTCCGGCGCGGCCGATCCGGCACTGACGGGCAGCGCCCGCCGCCCGTACGAGCCGGGCGGCAGCCTGCGGACGTACGGCCTGTGCCGCGAGCCGGTGCTCGCCGCGACCGGCTACGGGGGAGTGGTCACCCACCTGCTCGGCGCCGACGGCTCCCGCTACTCCGTGGCCGACGTCCGCCCAGGCGGCCTGGCCCGCGCCCGCGGCGCCGGCTCCGCCTCGGTCGCGCTCGGCGGCGCCGTCCTCGACCACGCCGGGCTCGCCCGCGGGGGCCTGCGCATCGCGGGAGCCACGGTCTCCCCGGACGGCCGGCTCGGCGCCGGACGCGGGGTCCAGGCGACCCCGCTCCGCGGCATCCCCTGGACCGAGGAGCCGGCCGCCGCGCTCTTCGCGCGCCCGGCGGCGCAGGCCGTGGCCGGGCAACTGGCGGCCGCCGCCGCGGCCGGATCCGATTCCGCCGCCGAACAGGCCGGTTCCGCACTCCTCGGCTGCGACGCCGTGGTCGTCGCAGCGGCCGGCCAGGACCTGCTGGTCCGCGAACCGCGCCCAGGCGCCCCCCTGCTCCGGCTGCGGCCCGCACACCCCCACCCGGAGCTGCCGCACGCGGTCAACCTGCGCCGGCTCGCCGACCGTCCCGGCCTCGCGCTGCGCATCCTGGGCCGCCCCGACCTGGACCGCGCCGCCACCCTGCGCCCGCTCGCGGTCGGTCCCGTACCGGGGGCCGAGTACACGCTGCGCTTCCCCGAGGAATGGCTCGGCCGCGCCGACCTGGGCTACGACCGGCTCCAGGGCGGCCACTTCCCGCCGCCGCGCCCCGCGCCCGGCCCCCTCGCCGCCGCCGGACCGGACCCGCTCGCGGACTCCCCGCTGTGGCGGGTCCGCCGGCTCCTGGAGACCGGGGTCGCGGGCGGCCGCCGCGCGGTCGCCGAGGGCTTCGACCAGACCCCGCTGCGCCGGGCCGGCTTCGGCTCGGCCGCGGAACTGGCCACCGCCCTCGCCGCCGAGGCCGCGCACCGCCCGCGCGACGCCTTCGGCCGGCTGGCCGATCCGTCCGCCGACGGCTACGCGTGGGCCTGGCTCGCGGCCGCCACGCACCTCGCCGCGGCCGAGCGGATGCTGGTCGCGGCCTCCTGGACCGGCGAGGCCGCGGGCGGTTGAGGGCTACCACTGCGTGATGGTGACCTCGCCGTCGCGCAGGCCGGCACGCCAGTTGCGGCTGGTGGTGGCCCAGCCCGAACCGGGATGACGGGCGCTGAGGGTCAGCCACTGGCAGGCCTGTTGCAGCAGGCCCTCCAGCAACAGTTCCCGGACGAGGGTCCGTTGACCGGAGGGAACGGAGCTCAGGCTCAGGCCGGCCCTGCCGCCGCACTTGGGCCGGCTGTTCGCGTACCAGTACGCGTGGACCAGCGGTCCCCATTCCGCCCAGTGCTTCGGCTCGGCGCCGCTGAGATGCAGCCACTCCACGTGCAGGCCGGCGGCCCGGAGTTCTGCCTCGACCGCCGTCTGGCCCACCGGATAGGCGAAGCCGGCGCGCAGGGGCGACCGGGTGTACGTCTCCCAGGGGTGAGCGTCCATCGGCCGGACGCTACCAGCCCCCGTGCAGCCACGCCTCGAGAGCGGCGAAGTCCGTTTCCCGCAGGCCCAGTCGGGGGTCGACGCGGTGGAGGAGGGCCGGGCCGGGGTGGTGGGCGGCCACCCAGGCGCGGTCCGCGCCGGTGATCTCGTCGTCGACCCAGGCGAAGGGCCGGCCCGCCGCCCAGGTCACGAGGGTACGGGTCTTCCAGTGCGTCCCGCCCGCCCCGTCCTCGGCGGAGGGCTCCGGCCAGTCCACCACGGGCAGTTGCGGCAGCCCGAGCAGCGGCGCGAGGGACTCGTTGGCGTCCTGCATCCACGTCGTGGCCCACACCAGCTCGCACGGCAGTGCCGCCAGCCGGGGCCCGAGCGCGGGATCGACCCGGGTGAGCAGGGGATGGGCGTGCGCGCCCGGGGGCCCGTACGCCGGGTACCCCTCTGCGCCGAAGGGGATCAGCGGGCCGTCGACATCGAGGAACAGGAAGGGGAGCTGCTGCGCGGGACCGGTCACGGCGGCACGGTATCGGTCCGGCGGGGAGGGAACCGAGAGCGGGTCGAACACCTCTCCATGGGGGAGATGGACGAGGGGGACAACCATGACGACCACCGTTGCTGCCCTGGTCGGGCGAACGGCACTGGCGGGGCTTCTGTGCGCCGCGCTCGCGGCCTGCGGGAGCACGCGTGCGGGCCAGGCGGCGGGGCCGGCCCCCGCGGCGAGCCCGGGCAAGGAAACCTGCGGCGTCGGCGCGGCGACCGAGGAGCAGCCGGGCGGGACCGCCGGACCTCCGACGGACCAGGAGACCGGCGCCTACGCGGGCCCGCCGACGGACGAGGACACCGGCACTCCGGGTCCC
>NZ_JBHWVJ010000093.1:4373-28482 GCF_042736725.1 Streptomyces sp. NPDC060028
CCCCACGGACGAGGACACCGGCACTCCGGGTCCCCCCACGGACGAGGACACCGGCACTCCGGGTCCCCCCACGGACGAGGACACCGGCGCCCCCGGCCCGCCCACCGATCAGGACACCGGCCTCCCGGACCCGCCGACCGACGAGGAGGACGGCATCCCGGACCCGCCCGCCGACGGGGACATCACCAACGGCGCCGGTCCCTGTGGTGCGCGGGGGTGGTTCGACATGACCCGGGACTTCAACGCGTACTACGCGAAGCACCGCACCGGCGAGGACACCTTCATGCCCGAGAACGCCGTCCGGCAGGCCCGGGTCCGCAAGGCGCGGGGGGCCGGGGAGGCGGTGGTGTTCTTCCACACACGGGCCGTCGGCAAGGGGGAGGCCGAGAACGCCCGCCGGGTGGCGAAGGTCTTCGCGGCGTGGCGCAGCGAGGTCTACGGCGACAACGGAACCGTCACCGTCCGCGTCTACGACCGCGGGCTCAAGACGTACTCCGTGGCCCTGACCGAGGCTTGGTGAGGTCCGCGGGCGCGGCCGTCAAATTCCCCGGCCGGGGCACAAGGGCAGACAGACGCAGGGCAGGACGACCGAGAGGCAGGAACCCCATGACGACGCACGACACCGCGACCGAGCCGCACGTGCCCTCCGCCGAGGAGCGCGCGGCCCGTGACCGGGTGCGGGAGCAGGCCACCGGCCTGGCCCACCACGAGGTGGAAGCCGCGCTCGAGGCCGCGGAGGCGGCCGCCGGTGATCTCGACGGCGCCGACGACGCCACGCTCGCGGCGGTGGCGGAATGGCAGCGGATCACGGACCTGCTGTTCGACCACGGCGGGCCGTACTCACCGGACACCGACGCGTTCGTGCAGGGCCAGCTCGCCGCCCGCCGCAACCACCGTCCCTGAGGCGGACAGCGGACAGCGGACAGCGGACAGCGGACAGGCGGACCCCCAAGACATGCTTTGAAAGGTCATAAGTTCTGGTTATGGGGTCATAACCGGGGACCGGGTGCCGGGTTAGGCTAGCCTCAGTTTAGGGTTCCTTTGATCGAGTCTTTCGTCGTTCGAAGGGAACCCAGCCATGCCTCGCCCCCTGCGGGTAGCAATCGTCGGTGCCGGCCCCGCCGGCATCTACGCCGCCGACGCCCTGCTGAAGTCCGAGGCGGCCACCGAGCCGGGTGTGTCCATCGACCTGTTCGAGCGGATGCCCGCCCCCTTCGGCCTGATCCGCTACGGCGTCGCCCCCGACCACCCGCGGATCAAGGGCATCATCACCGCCCTCCACCAGGTGCTCGACAAGCCGCAGGTCCGTCTCTTCGGCAATGTCGACTACCCGAACGACATCAGCCTCGACGAGCTGCACGCCTTCTACGACGCCGTGATCTTCTCCACCGGCGCGACCGCCGACCGCGACTTGACCATCCCCGGCGTCGACCTCGACGGCTCCCACGGCGCCGCCGACTTCGTCTCCTGGTACGACGGCCACCCCGACGTGCCGCGCACCTGGCCGCTGGCCGCCGAGAAGGTCGCCGTCCTCGGCGTCGGCAACGTCGCCCTCGACGTCGCCCGCATCCTCGCGAAGACGGCCGACGAACTGCTGCCCACCGAGATACCGCCGAACGTGTACGAGGGCCTCCAGGCCAACAAGGCGCTCGAGGTGCACGTCTTCGGCCGCCGCGGTCCCGCGCAGGCCAAGTTCAGCCCGATGGAACTGCGCGAGCTCGACCACTCGCCGAACATCGAGGTCATCGTCAACCCCGAGGACATCGACTACGACGAGGGCTCCATCACCACCCGCCGCTCCAACAAGCAGGCGGACATGGTGGCCAAGACCCTGGAGAACTGGGCGATCCGCGACATGGGCGACCGCCCGCACAAGCTCTTCCTGCACTTCTTCGAGTCGCCCACCGAGGTGCTCGGCGAGGACGGCAAGGTCGTCGGCCTGCGCACCGAGCGCACCGAGCTCGACGGCACCGGCAACGTCAAGGGGACCGGCCGGTTCACGGACTGGGACGTCCAATCCGTCTACCGGGCCGTCGGCTACCTCTCGGACGAACTGCCCAAGCTGCCCTGGGACGCCCTGACCGGCACGGTCCCGGACGAGGGCGGCCGCGTGATCGAAGCCGGCGCGCACCTGCCGTCGACGTACGTCACCGGCTGGATCCGGCGCGGCCCCGTCGGCCTGATCGGCCACACCAAGGGCGACGCGAACGAGACGGTCGCGAACCTCCTGGACGACCACGCGGCCGGCCGCCTGACGACCCCTGCCGCGCCCGAGCCGCAGGCCGTCGAGGCCTTCCTCGCCGAGCGCAGCGTCCGCTACACCACGTGGGAGGGCTGGCACCGGCTCGACGCGGCCGAGAAGGCCCTCGGCGAGCCCCAGGGCCGCGAGCGCGTGAAGCTCGTCGAGCGCGAGGACATGCTCAAGGCCAGCGGGGCCTGATCGCGCGCTCCTCCTGGGGCCCGCCGGGTGCGGGCTCCAGGGGGACGACGGTTCGGCGGGTACGCCCGTTCGGGCGGTACGGGAGATTCGCCGCCCCGGGGCGGAATGCCGGGCGCCCGGCGGAGGTTCGGGTACTCGCAGTCCCTGACCGACCTGCACGCACCCGGGAGAGCTCATGAAGATCGGCATCATCGGCGCAGGCAACATCGGCGGCAACCTCACCCGCCGCCTCACCGCACTCGGACACGACGTGTCCGTGGCGAACTCGCGCGGCCCCGAGACCCTGACCGCCCTCGCCGCGGAGACCGGAGCCACCGCGGTCACCGTCGCCGAGGCGGCCCGCGGCGCGGAGGTCGTCGTGGTCACCGTCCCCCTGAAGAACGTGCCGGCCCTGCCCGCCGGCCTCTTCGCCGGGGCGGCGCCCGGCTTCGCCGTCATCGACACCGGGAACTACTACCCGCGCCAGCGCGACGGCCGCATCTCCGGCATCGAGGACGAGGGCCTCACCGAGAGCCGCTGGACCGAGCGGAACCTCGGCCACCCCGTCGTCAAGGCCTTCAACGGCACTTACGCCCAGGACATCCTCGACCGCCCTCGTGAGGCGGGCGCCCCCGACCGGACGGCGCTCCCGGTCGCCGGCGACGACGAGGCGGCGAAGAAGACCGTCCGCGCCCTCATCGAGGAACTCGGCTTCGACACCGTGGACGCCGGCGGCCTCGACGAGTCCTGGCGCCAGCAGCCCGGCACCCCCGTCTACGGCCTTCAGGCGGGCACGGACGCCGTCGTCAAGGCGCTCGCCGAGGCCTCCCCGGAACGCCCGGCGGACTTCCGCGGCTGACCCGGCGCGGCGGCCGGGGCCGGGGGCGGGCGGGGGCGGATGTGACGGAAGTCTGACGAACGCCCGCGGCCCCTGGCCACCGGACCCGCCGGGTGCTCGAATCACCCCGTGAGCACAGAACACCGAGCGGCCCCGGAAGACCCGGCGGGCCCCGCGGACCCCGAAGACCCCGCGGACCCCGACGGCCGTGGCGCCCCCCTCGGCCGCCGCCTGGTCCTCGGCATGATCGGTCTCGGCGCGGCCGGGCTGGCGACCGCCCCGTACCTGGGACGCGGAGTCGATGCCGTACTCGGCGCGGCGGCCGACAAGGACCCCACCGGCCTGACCGGACTGCTGCCGGGCGGCGGCGGGTTCCGTTACTACTCCGTCGCCGCGTCCGTCCCCGAGCGCGGCCCGGAGAACTACCGGCTCACCGTTGACGGCCTGGTCGAGCGCCCGGCCACGTACACCCTCGACGCACTGCGCGGCCTGCCGCAGACCCGCGTCGTACGCGACGTGCAGTGCGTCACCGGCTGGCGGGTTCCCGGCACCCCCTTCGAGGGCGTGTCCCTCACCCGGCTCCTCGACGCCGCCGGGGTCCGCCCCGAGGCCCGCGCCATCCGCTTCACCTGCTTCGACGGCACCTACAGCGAGAGCCTCACCCTCCCGCAGGCCCGCCGCGACGACGTCATGGTGGCCCTGAACATGCAGGGCGAGCCGCTGAACCACGCCCACGGCGGCCCGGCCCGCCTGTACGTGGCTCCCATGTACTTCTACAAGTCCGCGAAGTGGCTCTCCGGCATCACCCTCACCCGCGAGGTCCAGACCGGCTACTGGGAGGACTTCGGCTACGACGTCGATGCCTGGGTCGGCAAGTCGAACGGACGCGACGATGCGCCGACCGTCTGAACACCCCGGCCGGGTACGCCGCTTCAGCCCCGCCGAGCGCTGGGTCCACCGGACCACGGCCGCCCTCATGGGACTCTGCCTGGCCGGCGCCGCCTGCCTGTACCTGCCCCCGCTCGCCGAACTGGTCGGGCGCCGCCGCCTCGTGGTCACCCTGCACGAATGGTCCGGACTGCTGCTGCCCGCGCCCGCCCTGGCGGGGCTCGTCTCCCGGGCCTTCCGCGCCGATCTGCGGCGGCTGAACCGCTTCGGCCCGCACGACCGGACCTGGTTGCGGTCCGCACTGCGCCCGGGCCGCCGGACGGACGGCCGGCCCGCCGGCAAGTTCAACGCCGGACAGAAGCTCTACGCGGGCTGGGCGGCCGGGGCGGCCCTCGTGATGCTGGGCACCGGCCTGCTGATGTGGTTCACCGGCCTGGCCCCGCTGGTCTGGCGCACCGGCGCCACCTTCGTCCACGACTGGCTGGCCCTGGCGCTCGCCGTCGTACTCGCCGGGCACGTCACGAAGGCACTGGGCGACCCGGAGGCCCGCCGCGGCATGCGCACCGGCTCCGTGGACGGCGCCTGGGCGGCGCGCGAGCACCCGCTGTGGCGGCCCGACCGCCACGAAACCTAGAGGGTGTCGGTGTCCCCCGGCCGCCCCAGGCAGGTCAGGGCCGCCGCCGTCAGCGCCCGCACCCCCGCCGGGAGGGCCGTCCGCGGGTCCGGGGCGAAGTCCGGGGCGTGGTTCGCGGGCAGCGCGGCGAGCTTGTGCGCGGCCGCCCGGCCCGGGGCGGCGGCGGCCCAGGCGCCGGGTCCGATCACGCCCAGCATCCAGTACGCGAGCCGTATCCCCTGCGCCCCGTGCAGGGCCCGGCCCGCGTCGCCGAACAGCGCGAAGTCCTCCGTCGCGAGGGACGGCGGCCACATCGCCACCCGCTCCGCGCCGAACTCCCGCACGTGCGCCTCCCGTACGGCCCCGGTCGTCGCCGGGTCGGGATGGGTCACGGGGGACTCGCAGACCCGGACGACCTCAGGCTCCCGCGGACAGCCCGAGGCCGCGCACTCCGCCCGTACGATCCGCTCCACGGCGGCCGCCGCGCGGGCGAGCGCCGCGTCGCCCGCCGCCCGTACGGTGATGTCCAGTTCGGCCCGCTCCGGCACGATGTTCGCCCGGTCGCCCGCGTGGAACGCGCCGACGGTGACGGCCACCTGCTCCGAGGGCGCCGCCTCCCGGGCCACCACCGTCTGGAGCCGGGTCACCACATGGGCCGCCGTCACCACCGGGTCCACGGTGAGCTGGGGGGCGCCCGCGTGACCGCCCCGGCCGTGCACGACGACCCGATAGGTCACGCTCCCGGCGGTCATCGGCCCGTAGCCGTGCGCCACCATGCCCGCGGGCAGCGGGGCCGCGTGCTGGGCCAGTACCGCGTCCGGCCGCCCGACGCGCTCGTACAGCCCGTCGGCCAGCATCGCCCGCGCCCCCTCCAGGGTCTCCTCCGCGGGCTGCCCCACGACGACGAGCGTGCCCCGCCAGGTGTCCGGCGAGCGGGCCAGCAGCGACGCGGCCCCGGCTGCCGCCGCCAGGTGCAGGTCGTGCCCGCAGGCGTGCGCCGCCCCGCCCTGGCTGGCGTACGGCAGGCCCGTGGTCTCCCGTACCGGCAGGGCGTCGAGTTCGGCGCGCAGCAGCACCGTCGGACCGTCGCCGCTGCGCAGCACCCCGGCGACGCCGTGCCCGCCGATCCCGCGCTCGGTCGCGTACCCCGCGGCCGCCAGCCAGTCGGCGAACTGCCCGGCCGTACGGGCCTCCTCGCCCGACAGCTCCGGATGCCGGTGCAGATCCAGGTACAGGGTCGTCAGCGGGCGCAAGAGTTCGGCGAGGGCAGCGGAGGCGTCCATGGCACCCATGATCGGACGCCCGCGCCCGGCCGGGGGCGGCAAGGCGCTGACACTTTCCGTCAGCGGGATGACAGCGGTGCGGGGGGTCTGCTGACGGCCGCGCCGGGTCTGATGGAGCCAAGTGACCGCACCGACCGAAGGAGTCACCATGGAGAAGTCCCCCCTCGCCTCGCTCGCCGACGAGATCCTCGAGCTCGAGTCCGAGACCTTCGAGATCTCCGACTACTCGGACGCCAGCGAGGTCGTGCTCGCCGGTTCCACGAGCTGCAGCTCGACCTCGACCTGTTCCTCGACCACCAGCACGACCTCGTGCAGCGCCTGATTACGCACACCTGACCCACACGGATGCCCCGGCTCCCGCGAGAGCGGGAACCGGGGCATCCGGCCGCCCGGAGCGGGGCCGTCAGGGGAACGGGTGCGGCACCATCCGGATCTCCGATTCCGCCAGGTCCGTCTCCCTCAGCCCCGCCCGCCTCGGCGCAGTGCGCAGCCGCGGCATGTACGGGGCCCGCTGCCGTGACCAGCCGAAATCGATCGGCAGCAGCCCCGGCACCACCGCGCAGAGCGTGCTCAGTCCCATCCGCCGCTGCTCCGGCGTGGTCTGGTCGACGGCGATGACGTCGTGCCCGGCCGCCGTCAACTCCGCCACGCAGCACAGGAGATCGTCGCGCAGGTCCCCGGTCAGAGGGCGGCTCCAGGACCGGTGGGCCTCGTCCAGCGCCAGCACGGCGCGCGGCTCCCGGTACGGGCGGACGTACGGGGCCATCGTGGGCAGCCCGTACAGCTGGGCGTGGTCCTTGAGGTGCTTGACCTGCCCGAAGTCCCTTGCCATCGACTCCAGTTCGCTCCGGCGTTCGGCCACCTGCCGCGGCAGGTGCGGAATGTAGGTCAGCACCTCCGACAGCGCGGCCTCCACCGCGGCCGCGGGATCCAGGGCGGCTCCCGCGCCGAAGGAGTACAGCCCCGGCCCGCCGTCGCGGCGTACCGCAAGGGCGGTCACGACCGGCACCGCGAGGTCGATCCGGTTGTCGAAGGCGTGCACGTCGTACCCCTGGAGCGCCGCCCGGTCGGCCATCGCCTTGACCGCCGGGCCCGGTACCGAGGCCAGATCGATCTCGGGCAGCCGCAGTCCGCCGTACCAGGCCAGCAGGAAGGCGTCCCGCTCGATCAGCTCCAGCAGTGCGCCCAGCAGGGCCTCCTCCGCGCAACTGCCGATCGCGCACCCGTTGGAGCACTCGAAGACGAAGTTGTCCGCCGCCAGGCCCGCGCTGTAGTGCACCAGTCGCGCCGGCACCAGCACCGGCCGGTCGTCGCGCAGCGAATGCCCGTACACCCACGGGATCGGCCGCTCGGGGTCGAAGGGGGACACCAGCGGATCGTCCCGGTAGGTCTGCGGCGCGTAGAACCCGCACTCGGCCGGGTTTAGCGCCCGGTCACCCAGCTCGGCGTACGAGGCGGTGAGCGGCGAGGTGCCGGTGCGGCGGTGCGTGCCCGCGTACCGCTCCAGGCCCTCGAGGAAGGCCAGGTCACGGCTGGCGGTGAAGCTGTTGGCCTGACCGCTCCAGGTGACGTCCGTCAGACCTGCGTAGCCGCGCATGAAGACACTGCCCGCCACGGGCGCCGTGGTGGGCGAGGTGACGTTGATCCAGGTGCCGGCGCCGAGCACCCCGGTCACCGGGTTGGCCAGCGCCGCCCGCGGCATCGGATACGAGGAGGCCGCGCGCAGCCGCTGCGCGCGCGGGTCGGGCTTGGGCCGGGAGGCGGGGGCGAGGGGCGCCGGGGCGTCCGCTGCGTTCGGCCCGCAGTCCGGGCAGAGCGGATCGGCCGCCAGGGGGTGGGTCCGTACCCGGAGGGTCTCCAGGTCCAGCCGGGTGACCTGGGGCAGGGCCCGGTCGGCGGCGCTCGGCCCGGGGGCCGTGACCGTGCCGTTCCCGAAGGCCGCGCCGTGAAGCGCGTACGCCGCATCGCGCGCGTACGCCGTCAGGCCCGGCGGGGCCGCCGCCACCGCGGTGAGCGGACCGGCGCCGGTCTCCAGCGCGTCCCGCTCGCTGCGGCTGCGCAGCCGCTGCCAGCGCATCGCCAGGCACCGGCCGCAGGCGGGCGCCGTGCCGTCCCCGCCCCAGGGGCCGATCAGCACGGCCCGGGCGGTGAGGTGGACGCGCGCGGCCGGACGCACCGCCGCGAAGGGATCGGCGGAGCGAGGCCCGAGCGTGTCGTGCACGCCGAGGGTGACCACGTGCGCACCGAGACCGGCCAGGGCGCGGGCCAGCTCGCGCCGGGCCGCCTCCAGCGGGGTGCCGTCCGGGGCCTGGAGCGGCTCCGGGGCCAGGGAGGTCGATGTCATGTCCGGTTGCTCCAGCGGAAGGTCTTGAGCCCGATCCCGCCGAACACCAGGGCGAAGCCGAGGAGGACCGCGCACCCGGTGCCGATGGCTGCGAGCGAGCCCGAGCCGGTGAGGGCGCCGGTCGCGGCGTCGTTGAGATAGCGAAGCGGCAGGACCCGGGAGAGCTGTTGGAGCCAGGCCGGCATCATGTCCAGCGGCAGGAAGGACCCCGACAGGAACGCCATCGGCACCATCAGGCAGTTGGCGATGGCGGCGACGGCCTCGGGCGTGTTCGCGTACGTCCCGACGATGACGCCGATCGCCATGAACGCGGTGGTCCCCAGCACCAGCGCGGGCAGCACCAGCGGCCAGCGCCCGTCCAGCACCAGCCCGAACCCGGGCAGCATCGCCACCGCCACGAACACGGCCGCCTGGACGACGCCGATCGCCAGGCCCAGGACGTACCGCGAGGCCAGCACCGTGGTCAGCGGGGTCGGTGTCAGCCGGATCAGCCGCAGCAGGTCGTCGCGCCGCCATTGCATCAGCGTGAACGCGATGCCGAACACGGCGGCGTTGGCGACGCCCCACGACATCACGCCGGGTGCGATGTAGGAGATGTACGGGCGGCCGGTCTCCTCGACGTCCTGCCCGCTGAAGATCAGTCCGAAGACGACGAGGAAGATGAGCGGGAAGGCGAAGGTGAAGAAGAGGGTGGCCTTGTCCCGGACCTGCGCCCGGTAGCCGGCGGCGGTCAGGGCCGTGTACGCGCTCATGCCTGGGACTCCGTGGTGGGTGCGGGTGCGGGTGCGGGTGCGGGCGCTTCGGCGGTGGCGGTGGCGGTGGCGGTGGCCTTCGCGTTGCCGGTCAGCTCCAGGTAGACGTCCTCGAGCGTCGCGGTACGGGTCATCACCCCGTCCAGCCCGGTGAGCGAGTCGAGGGCCTGGAGGACCTTGCCCGGCGAGGAGGTCTCCAGGACCAGCGAACCGCCCTGCAGCGTGGCCCGGTCCACCCCCGGCAGGGCCGCCGCCCGCGCCGGCTCGATCCGCCCGGCGGGCAGCAGCAGCCGGGCCGGGGCGCCGGCGGCGGCGACGAGCCGGTGTGGGGAGTCCAGGGCGGCGATCCGGCCGGCGACGAGGATGGCCACCCGGTCGCACAATGCCTCGGCCTCGTCGAGGTGGTGGGTGGTGTAGACGATGGTGCGGCCCTGGCTCTTGAGGGTGCGCAGCACCTCCCACAGATCGCGGCGGGCCTGCGGGTCGAGCGCGGCGGTCGGCTCGTCCAGGAAGATCAGCTCGGGGCTGTGCACGAGTGCCGAGGCGATGGCCAGGCGCTGGCGCTGGCCGCCGGAGAGGTTCTCCACCAGCACGTCCCGCTGTTCGGTGAGCCCCACGGTGGCCAGCGTGCGGTCCGCGGCCGCCCGGTCGGCGCGGTAGAGCCCGGCGACGGTGGCCAGGTGTTCCCGCGCGGTCTGCCGGACGAAGAAGGCCGAGGCCTGTGTCTGTACGCCGATCCTCGGCAGCAGCGCCGTGTTGCGCGGCCAGGGGCTGTGGCCGAGCACCCGGACCGTCCCGGAATCGGCCCGGCGCAGCCCCTCCATGATCTCGATGAGGGTGGTCTTGCCGGCGCCGTTGGGGCCGAGCAGGCCGAAGAACTCGCCGCGGCGCACGTCGAGGGAGACCCCCGCCACGGCCTGCCGGTCGCCGTAGTGCTTGTGGATGTCCAGGGCGGCGATGGCGGGTGCCCCGTCCGCGTCGGGAGCCTCGAATGGCGGCTGGGCGCTGTCAGTTGTCATGGGTGGTGCTTTCCCTCGGTTGGGTGGGAGGTTCAGGGAGCGAAGGCGTACACGGCTGCGGCCACCAGGGCCCCGGCCAGGACCAGGACGAGCCCGGCGGAGCCGATCCCGTACGCGAGGTAGATCCGGCGGGCCCGCGGCGGGTACGCCCCGGCCGCTGCGCGGTCGCGCATCCGCAGCCGCAGGTACGCCGAGCCGGCGGGCGCCAGCCGGGTCACGCGCAGGACGTGGCCCAGCATCGTGTAGCCGTCCAGCGGCGGCAGCGGAACGAGGTTGACCAGGGCCTGCGCGCTGCCGAGCAGCAGCAGCGCGCCCAGCACCCGCCCGGTGGGATCGCCCGCGGGCAGGGCGGTCCACCAGCCGGCGAAGGGCAGCAGGAAGAGGAGGTTGGCGAAGGCCCCCGCCCCGGCGACGGCCACCTGCTGACGACGGCGGGGCAGATAGCGGTAGTTGTCGACCGTGCAGTACATGATCGCCACCGGCAGCCGCCAGCGCAGCCCGATCTCCCCGACCGTGCCGCCGACATGGCGGGCCGCGATCCCGTGCGCGAACTCGTGCAGGGCCGTACTGAGCCACAGCAGGGTGGCCACCGCCAGCAGCGGCGCCGGACGCGCCGCCAGCCACCGCAGGTCCCCGGCGAGCTCAGCGGCCGAGGCCGCGAGCAGCCCCTCCATCACCAGGCAGACCAGGAGCAGCGCCCCCAGTACCGCCGGGCGCAGCACGGGCCGCAGGAACCGGTGCAGCCGGGCGGTCGTGGCGTCCGCGTCGGCCACCAGGCGGAGCGTGCCGCGCAGCAGCGTGCCCGTGCGGGGGCCGCTGCCGCGGGGCTGCGGCGGGGTCGGCGGCGGCCCGCCCGCCAGGAGGCGGCGGCTGCCCAGCAGGGCGAGCAGCTGCTGCCAGTTGGCCTCGCCCAGCCGGCGTCCGAAGGTCTGCCCGTAGGCGGCGCCGATCTCCGCGAGCGTGCTCGCCCCGTCGAGGCGGGAGACGAGGAAGTACTCCTTGGGGCCGATCTCGAAGGAGGCCCCGGAGACGGGGTCCTTGACCAGGTGCACGACGGCCGGCCCGTCGAGCAGCGGCGGCGACAGCAGGACGTCGGGACGCAGCGCGGGCCGGTGCTCCAGCAGCCCGGTGGGCCCGGTCACCGCAGGACCGCCCCGGCGCCCGGCCCCGTCTCCGTGCCCGCCCCGGCGCCCTCGCGCAGCACCCGGCCCAACAGGTGGGCCAGGTAGGCCTCGTCGCGGATGGTCACGTGCAGCCGGTTGTTGGTCATGTGCATGTACGGGGAGAGCAGCAGCGGCAGCGCCACGGCCGGATCGGTGACGCGCTCGTCCCGGGCGCCGTCCCAGGAGCGGAAGACCAGCTCCCCGGAGACCGCCAGCGCCTCGGCCCGCTCCCGCAGCTCCCGGCAGTGCTCGGCCCACCCGGCCAGGAAGGCGGGCAGCCGGCCCGTCTCACCGGAACCGAGCGCGTCGCGCAGCGCGGCGAACCGCCGGCCGAGACCCGGCGCGGTCTGGGCGTACGTACGGTCGTACTCGGTCGAGCCGATGAAACCGGTGCCCGGGAAGGCGTTGTGCCAGAACTCGTAGTAGCGGTCGAGATATCCGCCGAGTTCCTCGCGGTCGGGCAGGAACACGCCCGCCATCACCATCATCAGCTGCGCCGAGGTGCCGAGCAGGACGGTCCGCAGATGGAGGTTCATCCGGCCGAGGGCGTCCATCACGAGATCGCTGGAATGCGCGAAGTGCCATTCGGCGAGTTCGATTCCCGCAGGGCCGCCGTACTTTCCGTACTCCGGCTCATAAGGCTCGTACGAGAAGGAGTTGTTGGGCCGCAGATTCATCCGGCCGTCCGGCCCCATGAAGGCGGCGCGGTCGCCCTCCGGGAACTCGATGTCGAAGAGCGTGTTGTAGAACTCGTTGAGGAATCCGGAGTCGACCTCGTAGAGCGCGGGCCGGGACCGCAGGAAAGCCGAGACGGCCTCCTCGGTACGGCGCCGCACCTCGGGTTCGGCGGCCGGGCTCGCGGGGCGAAGCCTCAGCCGCACGTGCGGCCCCTCCAGCCAGTAGTTGACGAAGAAGTGCCCGGCGAGCAGGCCGTCCCCCCGCAGCGAGGCGATCAGCGGGCGCACGCAGTTCACCAGCAGGGGCTGCGGGTTGGCGGCGTAGAAGACGTGCACGGCCTGCCAGGCGCCGCACCGCTCACCTCCTCGCGTCTGGGTCAGGTCCGACATCGGTCGCCGCCTTCCGGGTCCGGGGTGGTGGTCGTTCGGGTGGTGGTGAAGGTCTCCACGGCGAACTCGGCGACGTGCCCGCCGCGCGCCGACCGGGGGTGCGGGCCGCCCGGGCCGGGGAGCATCTCGCGCAGGACCACCTGATGGCCGGGGTCGCGCAGCAGCGACGCGAAGGCGGCCAGGGACAGCGGGCTCGCGAAGTCGACGTACTGCGGTTTCGCGCCCAGCCCCGCGGGCCCGGCAAAGACGGTCGCGAACACCTGCTCCGGCAGCCCGTGCACGCGGCGCCACCGCTGCCACTGCAGGAACTGCCCGGCGCTCTGCGGGTCCGGCGCCGTCCCCACCGGCAGGGCGCCGGCCGTCGTGCTCCAACTGCGCCTGCTGAGCACCAGATCCCCGTGCACGACGCGCGGGCGCGTGCGCACCCCGGCCCGCGGCGCGCCCTCGGGCACACCCGCCCAGACGTCCAGCGGGGACATCGAGGAGGGGGAGAGCAGCAACAGGGTGCGCGGGATCGCGGGCAACGCCAGCGGCACCAGGTAGCCGAGGTAGACCGGGATCACCTCCAGGCCGAGCCGGTGCGAACGCAAGGCCACCCGCCCGGTGTCGGGGTCGTGCTCGGCGTACAGGTCCTCCAGCCGCAGCCTGCGGTCCTCGGGCAGGGTGCCGCTCTCGCCGGGGCAGACGATCTCGTACTCGGTGAGCCGCCCGTGCAGGTTGAGGTTGGTGGTGACCGGGCCGCCGGTGACCTCCGCGAACACCGCGCCACGGGGCGTGAGACGGGCGGCGCTCTCGCGCAGTTCGTCGGCGAGCGCGGGCGGGCCGTCGTACAGATGGGTGAAACGGCTGAACGGGAAGGACAGCCCGCCGTACGAGCGGTTGAGTACGGTCAGCGAGCGCCCCGTCCCGGGATCCCGCGCCAGCTGGAGATGGTGGCAGCGCGGCGCGAACCGTGCCGCGACCGGCGCCAGTTCGGCCTCGACGGACGCCAGATCGGCCTCCTGGAGGCACAGTTCGGGGCCGTCGGCCGCGCCCTTCTCCTCGTACTCCTCCCACGCCGCCCGCATCCGGTCGACGAACGCGCGGCGCGCCGCGTCCAGGGCCCGGATCCCGGGCAGGCCGAGCCAGTTCTCCTCGGGCACGTACTCACCGCGTGCGTCGAAGGGGGTGCGGCGCGCGCTGAAGGACAGGTACTGGTCGAAGAAGTCCTCGTGGAAGTCGTGCACCAGGCCCAGCAGGTCCTCGCAGCGGCCGCCCCGTCCGTAGCGGGCGGTGAAGAACCCCTCGAAGGTGATCCGCTGCGCGAGGGTGAGGTCGAAGGCCGGCAGGATCCGCTCCACCGAGCGCAGCGCCCCGGTGTCCGCGGCGACCGGCGGGCAGGCCAGATCGCGGCCCGCGCTGACCTCCTCGTACAGCAGGGTCTGCGGCAACACCGGTTCCCGGCAGCCGAGTTCCTCCTGCGCCCGGTGCAGTCCGCGGCGCAGGGTACGCAGCAGCTCCGTCCGCTCGCGGTGCCCCGCGGCGGGATAGCGTTCCAGGGCCCCGGCGGGTGCGTCGAGCAGCGCGGAGAGCCGGTCGGCCCACGGCCTGCGCAGGCCGGTCAGGGACCGCTGGAAGGCGCGCAGCGGGTCGCCGTCGTGCACCTCGGTGTCCAGGCACGGCACGCGCACCATGCCGAGCTGGAGCAGGGCGCCGATGTACGCCTCGCAGTCGGACGGGGCCGCCCCGTGCTCCGCCGCCAGCCAGTCGGCCAGCTCCTGGTGACGCAGCTCGGGCCGTTCGCCGAACAGGGCGAGCAGCCGCTCCAGGGTGCCGCTGCGGCGCAGGAAGAACAGCCGGTCCTTGACCGCGTCGAAGGTGACGGCCGCGGCGTCGTCGCCGGCCGTCACCGAGCGGCGCACGTACCGGATCCGGTCCTCGTCGCGGCCCCAGCCCGAGGCCGGCCGCAGCGGCAGGTCGCGCCGCCGGACCGGGTCGGCGAGGATCAGCTCGGCCAGCCGCGCCAACACCACCACATTGAGCCGGACATGGCTGCTCCAGACGTCCGCGACCCGCATGCCCTGCGCCTCGGCCCCGGAGGCGAACCGGCCCGTCGCCACCCCGGTGAACGTGCTGAACGGGCTGGTCTTGCAGGCGGTGCGGTAGACGTACGACAGGATCGAGCGCTCGACCTTGCGGACCCGGCCGTTCGGGACCCCGCCCGCCGCGCCGGCGGCCGCGTACGCGTCGAGCTGGCCTTCGAGGACGGGTGAGGCCAGCAGCAGCCCGTGTCGCAGCCGGTCGTCCGCGAGCAGCCCGCACAGCGCCGTCCGGCTGCGCGCGAGGTCGGTGGCCAGCAGCCCTTCCCCCTCGCCCAGCAGCTTCTCCAGATGCCGGCGCCGGTGCAGCCACCCGGCCAGCCGCTCGCCCGCCCCGTCGTTCACCGCGGCGAGGGCCTCCACGGCCGCACCCGCGTCGGTCGGCAGCCGGTTGTTGTGGATCTGGCGGCGCAGGCGCAGCAGTTCTCGGCGGCGCGCCGCACCCGGCCCGCCCGGGCTGGGATCGGTCGCGCCGACGGCCTCGTGCAGCAGCTCGCTCAGCCGCCCGGCGTCGGCGCTCAGCGCCGCTTCGGCGGCGAGTACATCGGCGGCCCAGCGCCCGGCGTCGGCGCAGCGCAGCGCCTCGACGGCGGACAGCGGCAGCCCGGCCACGCGCAGCATGAAGCGCTCGCCCAACTGCCAGTCGGTCTGCGTGGTGTTCATCGCTCCCGCCCCCCTCACGCGATCTCGTGCCGGAAGTCGGCGGGCCGCTGCCGCTCGTGCCCGAGCATCATGATGAGCAGGGGTGCCTCGTCGGTGCCCGCGAGCCCCAGCTCCTCCACGTAACTGATGTTGTCGAAGCCGAGGGCCACCCCCGCGCCGAGCCCGTGGGCCGCGGCCGTGGTGTAGAAGGTCTGTGCGACGGCCCCGACGGCGGCGCCCACCAGCCGGTAGCCGCGGTCGCCCACCGCGTCCAGGACGGCGGTGGTCCGCACGGTCGGCACGATCACCGCGGCCGCCTGCTCCAGGTTGTAGTTGGAGAGGAAGTAGTTGCGCTGCAGAAACGGTCCGGGCGGGCCGGGGACCACCAGACGCAGCGCGTGGGCCGCCGGATCGTAGGCGTACGTACCGGCCGCGACCCCCTCCACATGGCTGACGAAGGCGTACAGGGAGGTCAGCCGCGGCCCGTCCGGCCGCTCGGCCTCGCTGCCGGGCGCCGTGGCCGCGCAGTCGGCCAGCACGGCGGCCAACTGCTCCGCCGCGACCGGGCGGGTGGCGTCGAAGCGGCCGAAGCTGCTGCGCCGCGCCCGCAGGGCCTGCCGTACGCCGACGGGCGCCGAGGCGGGCGCGGGCAGCGCCACCGGGTCGGCTCCGCGCACCGCGAACGCGGCGGCCGCGTCGAGCGCGCCGGCCGCCGGGCGGTCGGCTGCCCGGCCGAGGGTCGCCTGGTGGACGCGGCGCAGGGTCTCGAAGGCCAGGACGGTACGCGAGCGCTCGGCGTCGCGGCGGCGCACCCCGGCGGAGGGGGAGGGGGCGGGGGAGCGCACCGGAGCAGGTCCGGGGTCCGGGGCGCCCGCCCACTCCAGCGGGACGACCGCGAAGATCCCCTCCTCCTCGGGAGCCACGCCCAGCAGTCCCGCGAGCCGCTCCTCGTCGAACCAGAGGGCCGGCGCGATCCGCAGCCCGTGCGGCCGCGCCCACAGCCGCCAGGTCTGGAGCAGCGCGCCCACGTCCATGCTCACGGCGTGGAAGGAGAAGCTGTTGTACTTGAAGGCGTTCTGCCAGTACTTGACCCCGAGGACCAGGTACTGGGTGGCGGCGGGCCCGTCCGGTCCCAGCGCCCGGCGTATCTCACCGGTGACATCGCCCGCCAGCAGCCGGCGCAGCCCGTGCTGGTGCGGGGCGTAGTGGTAGAGCCCGGGCGTGAGCGGTCCGCCCGCGCCCGCCGCCCAGTGGACGCCGACCGGATAGAGCCCGCCGCCGGAGGCCGTTCCCCGCGACCAGTTGGCCTGCGTGTAGTGGGGCAGCGCCGCCAGATCGGTGTTGGCCTGCACGCCCAGCCGGCGCCCGGTCAGCCCGTACGAGTCCTGGAGCATCCCGGAGAGCAGCGGCAGCGTGAAGCCGCCCGCAGGGCCGTCCCCGGAGGCGGGGTCGGGCTCGGGCGGGCACAGGGGGAGGGGCAGGGTCTCGGCCCCCGGGTAGAACTTCGCCTTCCGGGGCCGGTCCGCCCAGTCGGGCACGAAGTCGGCGGGCTCCATCGGGACCCGGCCTCGATGCATGATGGCGTCGGCGTAGTCATGGGCGTAGCCCACGGGTGTCCTCCTGCGTTCAGGGGTCGATCGAGGTCAGGGAAAGGGGTGCGGGGCCGGGTTGAGGTCCGCGGGCTCCAGGTCGCGCTCGCGCAGCCCGGCCGCGCGCAGCGCGGTCCGCAACCGGGGCATGCCGAGCGCCCGCTGGCGCGACCAGCCGAAGTCGATCGGCAGCAGCCCCGGCACCAGCACGCTCACCGTGTACAGGCCCAGGGCCCGCTGCTCCGGCAGGGTCTGGTCGACGGCCACGACGTCGAACCCCTCCGCCGCCACGGCCTCGACGCACCGCTCCAGGTGCGCGCGCACGTCGTCCCGCGCCCCGGCGCCCACGGCGTCCGGCGCTCGCAGGTCGGCCACCGGCCGCAGCGGCCCCGGGTCCGGCGCCCGCAGCAGGAAGTCGGCGTGCCGGCCCATCTCCGGGACCCCGTAGACCAGCGGATGATCGTGCAGCGCGGTGACCAGGTCGAAGTCCGCGGCCATCGCGCGCAGTCGGACCTCGTCCCGCACGGTGCGCCCGGGCAGGTTCACGGCGTCCGTCGCGATCTCGCACAGCGCCGAGGCCAGGGCCGCCTCCGGGTCCAGCCCGGCGCCCGCGCCGAAGCACATGCGGCCCGGGCCCCCGTCGAACCGCTCGGCGACGCCGGTCACCACCGGGACCGGAAAGGTGATCCGGGTGTCGAAGAACCGCGCGCGGTACCCGTACATCGCGAGGCGGTCCACCATGGACCGGGTCCGGGTCCGCGCACTGCTCGCCGGGTCGATCTCGGGCAGCGCCTGGCGCCCGTACCAGGCGAGCAGGAAGGCGTCGCGCTCGATGACCTCCATCAGGCCGAAGTACACGGCCTCGGCCAGACTCCCGCCGGAGGCGCAGCCGTTGGAGCTCTCCTGTACGAACCGGTTCTCCAGACCCGGCGCGTGATAGTACGTCAGGATCTCCGGCACCAGGCGCGGTACGCGGTCGCGCAGCGACCACCCCCAGACCCAGGGGATCTCACGGTCGGCTTCGAAGGGCCGCACCCGCGGGTTGTCCCGGTGGAACTCTTCGCTGTAGAGGCCCACTTCGCGCGGATCCACGGCGTCGGCGCCGAACCGCTTCAGCGAGCCGAAGACGCTGGTCGTACGCGAGCGCGCGCGCATCCCCGCGTACCGTTCCAGCCCCTCCAGCACGCCGACCCGCGCACTGCGGTCGAAAGAGTCGGTGTGCCCGCCCCAGAACGTCTCGCGCAGGTACTCGCCGGCCCGCATCGAGAAGCAGCCGATGGTCGCGGAGGTGGAGGTCGAGGAGATGTCCTGGACGAGCGAGGGCCCCAGGGCGCCGCACAGGGGATTGGCGAACGCGGCGACGTCGATGCCGTACGCCTCGATGGGCCGGGTCCGGAAGACCCCCGCCCGGTACGCGGGCGCGGCCGCCGGATCGAGCGGCACCGGGGCGTCCGCTTCCGGCGCCGCGCACCGGGGACACTGCGGGTCGGGGACCAGTGGGTAGCGGCGTACGCGGCCGCTGCGCAGGTCCAGCACCCGTACATCGGGGAACGGCCCGGGGTCCGGCGCCGCTGCCGCCGCCGTCACCAACGCGGCCAGGGCCTGGGCGGCGAAGGCGTGCGCGTACGGCCACTCACCCGCCGCCCGGGTCCCGCCGCCCAGCTCCAGCGCGTCCCGCAGTGCGACGGACCGTACGGCCTGCCACCGCCGCTCCAGACACCGGCCGCAGCCCGGCCGTCCGGCCACGGGGAACGGGCCGACCACGGCCTGATGCCCGTACAGGTGGACCGGCACGGCCCGGTCCGCGCCGTCGCCGAGGCTGAAGCCCTCGCCGAGGCCGTCGCCATCCTCCGGGACTTCGGCGAAGGCATCGCGCAGCCCCAGCACGGACAACTCCACGCGCGGGCCGTCCAGCGCCCCCAGCGCCCGCGCCAGCAGTCCGCCGAACCGCTCGGCGCCGGGGTTCGCGGGCGCCTTCGGCAGCCGGCTACGCGTCATCGCGCGGTTCCCGGGGGGCGGTGAGCAGCACCCGGACCGTGTGGATGCCCGCCGAGGCCAGGTCGGGCGAGCCCGTCGGGACCACGTACGCGTCCCGACCCGCCGACCCGAGGCGCTCCAGCACCTCCGCCCAGCCGATGGCCGCGCCGTCGTCGGCCGGGCCGGCCGCGCCGGACACCGTCAGCGCGCGCGGGTCGAGGTCACGCAGCAGCGGATCGCCGGTGTCGGCCGCCCCGCCGTGGCCGCAGGCCTCGTCGCGCTCGAACTGCACCGCGCCCAGCAGCTCCCGCAGCGCGTGCACCGCCGCCGACCGGCGCCCGGGATCGCTGCCCAGCGCCCATCGCTCCCCGGAGCGCGCGAGCAGCACGTGTACGCCGCTGCGCGCGCCCTCCCCGAGGTCCAGCAGTTCCACCGGCAGCTCCAGCCGCTCCGCCGACCGTACGAGGAAGACCAGTTCGGCATCCGCGTCGGCTTCCGCGTCGACCGCCGGCAGCGGCACCAGGCCCGCCGCGGCGCCCCGTACGGCACGCAGCAGTGCGTCGTACCCGAGGGCCGAGGCGAGCCCGGCGGCGGCCGCGTCCGCGAGGGCCGGGCCCGCACCCGCCCCGGCCCGGGTGCGCTCGAAGAGCCGGTCGGCATTGTGCGGCCCGAACGGCCGCACCGCCCCCGCCGGTACGAGCACGGGCTCCTTGGTCAGCAGCGAGACGGCCTGCTGGTATGTCGTCACCGTCCCGGGCACCCCGCAGGAGACGGCCAGTTCCGGCAGACCGGCCGGCGCCGGGGCCCCGGCCACCAGCCCGCCCGCCGGCACGACGTGCTCGGCGTACACGAGCGCCGCCGCGTCCAGCGCGCGCATCCGCGCCCCGGCCACGTGGTGGACGTCGAAGGCGGCGATCGAGCGCGTCCCGGCATGCCCGATGCCCAGCTCGACCACGCCGAGCTTCAGGGGTATCTGCGTCAGCGGCTCGTCGGCGAAGCGGGTGAACACCCCCGCGTACGGACGCACCAGCGCGGAGCGCCGGTTCAGCTCGTCGACCAGCGCGTCCGCCTCGCGCGCCGTCTCCAGGGTCGCCGGCGCGGGCGTGCCCGTGGCGCCCGCCGCGGCGAGGTCCACCGCCTCGGCCTGTGCGCCGGCGTCGGCGCACAGCGGGCAGCGCGGGTGCGCGAACAAGGGCTCGTCGGTGACGTCCAGCGACTCCATGTCCTGGACGAGCAGCCGCCCGGCCGTCTCGGCGGGCAGCGCCCCGGAGGCTGCGCGGAAGACCTCGTAGCCCAGCAGGTTGCCGATCATCGCGGCCAGCGGACCCCCCGGCCCGGGCCCGGCGGCCTGCGGGCCGCCCGGCAGCGCCAGAGCGCTCCACAGGTCGGCCGCCGCCCCCGGCTCCCCGCGCGCCGCGCCCATCCGCAGCGCCGCGCAGGCCCAGCAGCCCGGGGAGCCGTGCGTCATCAGCGGTCCGATCACCGCGTCGGAACCGTACGTCCAGGCGGGCAGCAGCGTGCGGCCCTCGGGGATCCCGGCCCGCAGCAGCGGGAGCAGTCGCGCCGCGGCCGTGCGCCCGCCACTCACCACGACGGTGTCGTAGTCGCTCAACGCAGCCCAGTCCAGGCCCTGTTCACCGCCCGGCAGGGTGCGTATCGCCACCGGGCATCCGTCGGCGAGGGCCTCTGCGGCATCGATGTCCAGCGTCTCGCGATCCGCCTGCGGCAGCACCCCGACGACCGCGCAGCCGTTGCGCACCAGACTGAGGGCGCACCAGCGGGCCACGGCGTCGTCTCCGAGCACCGCGACCCGGGCGCCGCGAAAGCGCAGGAAACGCGCCTCGGCGTCATCGGCGTAGTGCTCCACGTACGCGATCTGCGGTGCGAACCGCCGTGCCACGTCGGGCGGGAGCACCGACGGGCCGGAGTCCTCGCGCGCGGACCGCGCGAAGTCCCGGTCGTACAGGGTTCTGACGAGTTCGCCGACCATCGCCCGCTGTGGATCGCCCATGCCCTGACAGATCTCGGCGACCGTGTACGCGCCGGTCAGGTGCGGGACGATCAGCGTGGCGAACCGGTACGCCGTCTTGGCGGTGAGGCGGAAGCCGCCGTCGGAGTTGTGGAACAGCACGCCGTCGGGCGTCTGCGTGAACAGCACGTCCCGGCGGATCCTGGGCCGGGTGGCTGCGACGGACTCATAACTGGCTTGGGACATGGGACACCCCTGATTGCGGTCTGGGAGTGATGGGAGAGAGGAGAGTGAGGGGAGGCGGAGAGGCGGAGGAGAAGGAGATCAGAGCGGTGCGGGCAGGACGGCGTCCAGCCGTCGCTCGGTGTACCAACGCGCGTAGACGCGAAGCAAATGATGGAGCCGGTACGGATGCGGCCCGGGCGGCCCGTCCTCCAACAGCCCGGCATCCACGAGCTGTTCGAGTACGCTCTCGCCCGCCACGGCCGCGAGGGCGGCCTCCGGCTCGAGCGAGCCCACCCGCAGGAACGCGTCCCGCTGCTCCGGTGCGAGCGCGTCCAACGCCCGCCCGAACACCTCGGGCACCGACAGCCGGGCGTCCTCGGCGAGGGCGAGCCGGGCGGGCGGATCCTCCGCCAGCCAGGCCGCGCAGTCGGCGACGGTGAGCCCGGGCCGGGTCAGCAGCCGGCCCGCCGCGATCCGCAGCGCGAGCGGGAAGTGCCCGCAGACGGCGGCGAGTCGGTGTGCGGAGCGGGCCTCGGCGGCGATCCGCTCGGCGCCGACGAGCCCGGCGAGCAGCTCGTACGCCTCGGCGGGACCGAGCACGTCCAGGCGGTGCACCGACCCGCCGTGCGTGGCGGCGACGGCCGCGAGCCCGCGCCGGCTGGTCACGAGCACGGCCGCGTCCCCCGTGGCCGGGAGCAGCGACAGCACCTGCCCGGCCCCGGCCGCGTCGTCGAGCAACAGCAGCCGCCGGCGCCCGTCGCCGTTTGGTTCGGGGAGCTGCGCACGCGCCTCGTCCACGCTCACGCGGCCCCCGCAGGGCCCGGCCAGCGCGATGGTGAACACCCCACCGGGGAAGGCGCTTTGCGCCTCGTACGCGCACTGGCGTGCCAGTGCCGACTTGCCGATGCCGGGCGCCCCCGAGACGATGACCAGCCCGGGCCCGTCCGTCGAGCCGAGCCGCGCGACCATGGCCGTACGGTCGGCCGCGCGCCCGACGAAACCGGGCACCGGCGGCAGCGCGCCGCGCTCCGCGACCCGCGCCGGGGCGGGCGCGGCGGCGACGGGCAGCGCCGGCCGCGGTAAGGCGGGCCGGGCGGTGGCCGGCGGTCCGAGTTCCTCGGCCCGCAGGATCGCCATCTCCAGGCGGCGCAGCCCGGCCCCGGGGTCGACCCCCAACTCGTCGCGCAGCCGCTCCCGTACGGTCCGGTACTCGGCCAGGGCCTCGGCCTGTCGCCCGGTGCGGTAGAGCGCCTCGATGAGCTGTTCCGTGAAGCGCTCGCGCACCGGATGGCGGCTGGAGCCCTCGTAGAGGTCGACGAGGACCTGATGGCAGTTCCCGGCGACGAGTTCGAGGTCGCACACCCGCTCCAGCACCCGCAGCCGCTCCTGTTCGAGCGCCGGAACGGCGTCGCGCCGGAGCATCAGCGAGGCCACGTTCGCCAGGGGCGGTCCGTGCCACAGCGACAGGGCCTCCCGGAGCCGGTACAGCTCCTCTCCCGGGTCGGCCGAGGCCGAAGCCTCTTCGGCGAGGGCGCGGAACTGTACGAGATCGAGTGTCCGGATGTCGTTGGGCATCCGGTAACCGCCCGGCACCGCCTCGATGGTGGTCGCGGATATGCCGTACTTCTCGAATAACCGGCGCAGCCGCAGTACACAGGTCTGCAGTGCGGCCCGTGCGGTGGCGGGCGGTTCCTCGTCCCATACCGCGTGCAGCAAATAGCCGGTGGAGACGACCGCTCCGGGATGGAGGAGAAGAGCGGCGAGAAGGCTTGTCGGTTTGGAGGGTTTGAGAACAACAGTTTCCGGGCCGTGCGCAATACTCAAGGGCCCCAAAAGCTGGAACCGCATGACTGGTCCCCCGTGTCGGGTCACGTATTCGCATGAGGAGCGGTGTGGGTGGCCTGCGTCCTCGTTTGTCGGTGAATGAATGGAACCCTACATAACGGATCTTGTGAAAGTCGAGTCACAGTCGGGGTCAATTACGACTTGCCGGGTGTTCGTCTCTTCTGCGTCACTTCGGCGCTTCAGGGCGTTACCGTCCAACCGTCAAAAACGTTCAGGCGTAAACGAATTACGGTTGGGGCGCCATCCAAGCACGGAGCGTAGATCCAATTAAGCTCCATATTCGGCCACTGATGGCGCCGAACTGGCCGAACCGCGCACCACGGTTCAGATCGCGGACTCCGCGGACTGCGTGGCCGCCGCGTCGAGGGCGGCGGTGAGGCGGTGCAGGCGGGTCTGGAGGTCCCGGATCTCGCCGAGGTCGAATCCGGTGGCGGTCGCGATCCGCCGCGGCACCTCCACCGCGCGGGCGCGCAGCGCGGCGCCCTCCTCGGTGAGGTGGGCGTGCACGGAGCGCTCGTCCTCGGGGCTGCGCTCGCGGCGGATCAGGCCGGCCGCTTCGAGGCGCTTGAGCAGCGGGGACAGGGTCCCCGAGTCGAGCCGCAGATGTCCGCCGATGTCCTTGACCGGAAGCTCGCCGTGCTCCCAGAGCACCAGCATCACCAGGTACTGGGGGTAGGTCAGGCCGAGGTCCTTCAGGACCACGCGGTAGAGGCCCCCGAAGGCGCGGCTCGCCGCGTTGAGCGCGAAGCAGATCTGGCCGTCGAGGCGCAGGAAGTCCTGGTCGCGGAGGGTGTCGGTCTGCTGCTCGGTCATGGTGCCACTGTACCTCGGGCCCTCTGCCCGGCAACTTAATTGTGCACAACTGAATTGTGTGCCATTCTCAAGGGGCGGGGTCGCCGGCCGGCCTCCCCGCCTCCGTTCCGTGAGAGGACACCCGAGATGGACGCGCTCTACACCGCAGTCGCCACCGCCAACGGCCGCGAAGGCCGCACCGTCAGCTCCGACGGCCAGGTCGACCTCGCGCTCGCCATGCCCCCGGCGCTCGGCGGCAGCGGACAGGGCACCAACCCCGAGCAGCTCTTCGCGGCCGGTTACGCCGCCTGCTTCGCCAGCGCGCTGGGCCTGGTCGGCCGCCAGGCCAAGGTCGACACCAGCGAGGTCTCGGTCACGGCCGAGGTCGCCATCGGCAAGGACGCGACGGGCTTCGGCCTGGCCGTGGTCCTGCGCGTGGAGCTCCCCGAGTCGCTGGCGGGCGAGACCGGCAACCTGCTGGTCAAGCAGGCCCACGAAGTCTGCCCCTACTCCAAGGCGACCCGCGGCAACATCCCCGTCGAGCTCGTGGTCGAGTAGTCACCGAGCGTGTCCGATGTGGGGGCGGGAGCGCGTGTGACGCGCTCC